>NZ_JAPQLG010000202.1:0-17958 GCF_028982005.1 Wolbachia endosymbiont of Drosophila bocki
TTGCAAATGATTGTCCTTTCCTTCATTTCTCTCCTATTACGAAGATTTTAAACAGGTTCTAAGAGTATAAGTTACTTGCAGATGCAAGCAACTTATACTGAATTTTCACTACTTTACCTATTTTGAAGCAGCAGGAGCTTGATGCTTTTGTGATGCGCCGCTCAAGTCTTCTACATTTGTTGAATGCTGCTCCAAAAATTTTACTTCTTCAGAGCTTTGTTGTAATTGTGTTTGTGGCAATTGTGGTGCTAACACTTCATGTAAAGGCTTTGCTTCATATTGCCTTCCCACTTTTACTTCTTTATGTGCAGCTAATTGCTCCATAGTAACACCATTACCCTCAATAAGTTCTACGGAGCCATTATCATGAATATTAATTTTAATATTACATTCTTTTCCTTGAGCATTCCACTTTAAAGTCATTTGATATGACCCATTAGCCACTTCATAAATTCTTGCCCCATCCTTATCAATTTGGCAACGTACCCCCCTTGTTTTTTGGTCAGGTAGTAGCAACGTAACTGTCTTTACATCGTACTTTTTGCACATATTACCACTTAGAATATCATGCAAGTTTACTTCTTTTATATAATCGTTCAGCGCAATTCTTATGACAGGCTTAACACTGTTATCTATATTTTTAGTTTCTCTTAATTTTATAAGCTCTGCATCAATATTTTTAGATATCTCTTCTTCAATTTGTTTAGCAGCTTTGCCTACAATTCCCCGACCATGATATTTGGTCTCCTCAGCAGTATATCCATACATACTACCGCTATTCTTATGAACATGAGGTTTCACTATTACTTTATTAGTAGTATTAGTAGAAGGGTTGTTCTGATCTACAAACAACCTCTTCCATGTTTCTTCATCATCAAGAGTGACGTACCTACATTTATCCTTATTCGGTATTGACCCAGATACGCTACCAGCAGCAATATTTTAATCAACAATCAAAGATACAGTTTCATTACTATCTAACATATATGCCTCCATTATCCTTAATACACAAATGTCAACATACGAGCATTATCTCAATTAGTCAATATAAATTATGACGTTTAATGTTGAAAGCTCAAATACTCCTTTGCTTGATCGGTTAGAACGCGCCCTCTTGGTGTGCGCTTTACAAAACTAATTTTGATTAAATAAGGTTCTACTGTTTCTTCAATATTGCCAACATCTTCGGATAGCGCAATAGATATGGTGTCAATTCCAACAGGGCCTGAAGTGTTGAATAAAAATCTTAGATAATTCATATCAAGTTTATTGAGTCCCATTTTATCTACACCCAATTTTAGTAACACAGAATCAGCGACTTCATAAGTGATTTTTTTATCATCTTTCACTTCAACAAAATCCCTTATTCTTCTGAGTAACCTCAAAGCAATTCTTGGAGTGCCGCGCGCACGGCAGGCAATTTCCCGTGCTGCATCCTCTTCAATTTCAGCAGAAAGAACTCTTGCGCCTCTTTTTATAATATTAACCAGCTCCTCAAAGGAATAAAACTCAAGATGCAAAGGAATGCCAAAACGATCTCTGAGTGGCGCAGAAAGTAATCCAAGCCGTGTTGTTGCTCCAATTAGCGTAAATGGTGGTAGATCTATCCTTAAAGTGCGAGTAGATGGACCTTCACCTACTAATATGTCCAAGCAAAAATCTTCCATAGCAGTATATAAAACTTCTTCGATGCTGCGATTTAATCTATGGATTTCGTCGATAAATAGAACATCTTTTGCATTTAAAGTGGTAAGCACTGCAGCCAAGTCCCCAGCTTTACTAAGTAAAGGACCAGAAGTTGCGCGAAAGCTAACTCTTAATTCTTTAGAAACAATTTGTGCTAAAGTTGTTTTGCCAAGCCCTGGAGGACCGTACAATAAGACGTGATCTAAAGCTTCAGTTCTCGTCTGTGCAGCGTTTATAAACACTTTTAAATTTTGTATTAAGTCTTTTTGCCCGACAAAATCATCAAGTTGCTTAGGCCTGATGTTGATATTGCGTGCATCTTCAGTATATTCTTTACCGCACGATATTGATTTCATAATGTTGAGAGCTCCTTAAGCGCTATGCGAATAATATCCTTAGTGCCCAGATTTGACGATTCGTCTTGTATTTTTTTTATCGTATCATAAGCTTTCATTTTTTCATACCCAAGATTGATCAAAGCTGAAAGTACATCTTCATTGATTGGATTAAAGTTATTGTTATTTATTTCTAGTTTACTTACTTTGCCACTCAATTCAGTGATGATTCGATTTATGAGTTTCAGGCCAAGTCCACTCATCTTGAGTGTTACTTTATCTTCATTCATAATTGCCAAAAATAGCTGTTCTGGAGTTAATTTACTCAAAATTGACATTGCAGTTCTATAGCTAACGCCGCTTACTTTGACAAGCAACCTCAAGCACTGCTGTTCTTCTTTGCTTATAAAACCATATAGCTGAGTAGTGTTTTCTCTGTTATTTGCATAGGTTTCGATAAGTAATTTGATTCTACTTCCAATTGCACAAGCACTTAAAGTTTTGGCTGAAAGATACACCATATAGCCAACATCATTCACATTCAGGATTATGTGATCACTGCGCACTTCATCAACTACTCCATTTAGATTTCCTATCATTTTTAGTACTATATAGGGTTCAGTTTAAATACTCCTGGATCTTAGGTCAAGCAAACGAACATTATAACAGGGAAACGTGGCTAAAAAACCACTTGACACCCTTCGCCAGCCCCCTTATCATGATGTGTATAACAATGTTACAAAAAATAATATCATAGAATTCAATGGGATAATTCCTAGAAAACCCCTACATACTAAAAAAAGCAAAATGCTGTTAAAATGAGCTTAAGAGTAAATAGCAAACATCTAACATAACAATTCTATTTGTAAATCAGGTGAGACTTATCCTATAGAAAGCTTTCGAACTACGCAAGCGTATCTTTTGCCTTTAGTATTTCTTTAAACCTGCTGCAAAAGAGTAGGAATGGTTATAAAATAGGGAGGTATAGCAAGAGAATAGAGAGGGAAGATGAGCTTAAACTACCATAATCTAAAAGAACATCCGAGAAATTTTCGAGATGTAACAGGTTTGAAAATAGAAGAATTCGAAAAGGTTGTAGAAAAAGTGCGCCCAGAGTGGGAAAAAGTTCAAGAACAGAAGAAATGCCATGGAAGAACGTCAAGATTGCCTGTATTGGAAGATAAAATACTCTGTATAATTCTATAGACCTGCTGCAAAAGAGGAGATATTTAAAGAGAGATGTAGCAAGAGGGAATGAGCTTAAATTATCAAATCAACGTTATTCTGCTTTACCTCACTAGCATTTTCCTTACCTTGAGCCTTACTATTACTCACAAATACAAACGTTCGTTACATAGCTCTTAATATGTCTACAGAGACGAAATTTCCCGAATTATTTATAATGGACCCTTACGATCACATTCTGGGGACGTACATCAGAAAACTTTTATATTATTAGTTTTGTAGTAAAATTATATGAGTACGTCGTATCTATTAAATCAGAAGCTTTATGGATTACAGATTGAGAGCTTATTTGTTTGGGGTTATCTGGTTTATACTTAGCTTACTTAGTAGTGTAGCTAATGATACTATATCAAAATATCTAAGTTTACATCTTCAGAGTTTTGAAATAACTTTTTTCCGCTTTCTGTTTACCACTATTACCCTTGTACCTTTTATGTTTTACTATGGAATAGAAGCTTTTAAAACAAGTCAAATATCTATTCAAATAACTAGAGGTGCACTTTTGTTTTGTGGAATGGTCTTATGGACCTATGGATTGACTACTTTCCCCATAGTAACTGCAACGATTATAAGTTTTTCTATACCATTATTTGTTATACTTCTTGCAATCCCTTTACTAAAGGAAAATATAATTTGGCAAAGATGGATAGTAACTATTATTGGTTTTGTTGGTATTGCTATTGCTACCAAAGCTCATAGTGAAGATTTTAATCCTAAAATTCTTATTTTTATTGTATCTGCATTGATCTTTGCTATATTAGATATACTTAATAAGAAACTTGTAATAAAAGAGTCAGTAATAAGTATGTTATTTTATTCAACTCTAACGACAACTATTTTTTCTACTCCACCTTTGTTATTTTATTGGCATATGCCTTCCTTGTCAGAATTAATATTACTGCTGATTTTAGGAATAAGTTCAAACCTAATTATGTTCTTCATGTTAAAAGCTTTTGCTCTTACTGATGCTACTGCACTTGCACCGTATAGATACATAGAACTAATAATTTCTGCAATAGTAGCATACGTTATATTTAATGAATTACCTGATAAAAGTGCTTTATATGGTACTTTGATATTAATACCATCAACCTTATTTATAGCTTATTCGGAAGGTAAGGCAATTAAGAAAAATAGTGTAACAACAAAAGTTTATAATTGTTAATGGTATTTATTTTAGATGCTAAGCTATATTTTTAAGGTGATAATAAAATGCACATAACTATTATAGGAGTAGGGTATGTAGGCTTAGTATCTGGTACAATGTTATCGGAGCAGGGCCATAAAGTTGATTGCATTGACATAAATACTGAGAAGATTGAACTTTTGAAATCAGGGAACATTCCTCTATATGAACCTGGATTAGCAGATTATTTAGAGAATAATGTAAAGTCACAAAGGATAAGATTTTTCGATTCGTATTTTCAAATAAATCCCAATACAGAAGTAGTATTTATAACTGTAGATACTCCATCAGACTCCCTAGGAAATGCAAATTTAAAGAATGTATATAATGCAGTAAGTGAAGTTTCTGAGAGAGTTAATCAAGATTGCTTAATAGTGATAAAGTCAACTGTTCCTCCTGGTACTGCAGAAGATATATATAATTATTTATCTAATAAGGGCTATAACTTTGATTTGGGGGTTAATCCAGAGTTTCTCAAGCAAGGCTCTGCAGTATCAGATTTTTTATACCCAGATAGGATAATAATAGGAGTAAAAACTAAGCTAGCTAGGGCAAAACTAGAAGTTATGTATAAATCATTTATAGATAAGAATATTCCGTTAATAGTCACTGATACAGTTACTGCTGAAATGATTAAATATGCTTCTAATGCTTTTCTAGCAACAAAGGTTGCTTTTATCAATGAGATGGCAGGTTTATGTGAGCTATTAGGAGCAGACATTGACCTTTTAGCTAACAGTATGGGAATGGACCATAGAATAGGTGAGGAGTTTCTCAAAGCTGGTCCAGGATTTGGAGGATCATGTTTTCCTAAAGATTTATCGGCCTTAATAAGGCTTGCTGAAGATCACAATGTCAAGCTACAAATTTTAAATTCAGTTAAGGAATCTAACTATAATCATATAACAAACATTGCTAAAAAGGTAGAATATCTATTAAATGGAGTCCAAAATAAAAAAATAGCGATATGGGGGCTAACTTTTAAGTCTGGTACTGATGATGTAAGAAATAGCCCATCTATAGATATTGCACAATTGTTAGTGAATAACAAGGCTAAAATTACTGCATATGACCCAATGGGGATGGATAATGCTAGGCAAGTTCTAAAGGATATAGAGTACGCGGATAATGCTATAGGGGCTGCAAGGGACGCGGAAGCCTTGTTATTGTTAACGGAGTGGAAAGAATTTAAAAATCAAGATTTTGCAAGTTTAAAGAGTATTATGGCTGCACCTAATGTTTTTGATTTCCGTAATTTATTAGATAATGAGCTGTTACTAAGATATGGTTACCATGTTTATTCCTTGGGTAAAAAATCTATCTACAAAGTTTAACTGTTGGGAAATGTTTTCTACACCGCTTTACTTAGTTTTTTAAGTCTTTGCTTGATAATATGGAAAAGCAAACGAGTGCAACAACAGAGCAAATGGAAAAAAATGAAAACATAATACTGTTACCACAGTGCTTAACAAGTACTCCTAAGAGCACGCATGAAAATATTGAACTTGCAATATACCCAAATAATCCTGTTAAGCTTACAATTGCACATACATTATTTTGTGGAGCAATTTCTACAGCTATAACACCTGTCAGTACTTGCGTTCCAAATATAAAGAATCCTGATAAGATTGCACCAAGGTTCATAAGAATTATGTTTTGACCAAAATTCATTACAATAAAAGTGAGTGCTATACCCAACATGTAAAGTAATGCCAGCAAGCTTCTATTTTGAAAGAAGTACATATCACTAATTCTTCCTGTGATTAAAGTTCCAAGGATTCCACCTAAATCATATACGCCTGTTATTAGTGAGGATTGTACAAGAGAAATTTGTAATTTATCCCTTAAAATTATAGGAAACCAAAAAAAGATTCCCATTTTTATAATATAAGCACAAAAAGTAGCACAACATAGAAACCATATGGAACTTTTCACTTTGATACCTATCTGAGATTTCTGCACCTTATAATAGGTAGTAAAGTTGGCACTTTCTTTGTGATATGCTTTTAATATTATGTAAATTCCAAAAAGTAAGCATAAGAGACCAGAGTACAAAAATGCACTCTTTGCATCATATATTTTGATTATACTTGGTAATACAATTAAAGTAATACAAGAACCAAGTTGCTGAGATGCGCTCATAATTCCCCATGATGATGCAATTGAAGAGATGCTAGAGTTTGTAACCATAAACTTGGTAATAGCTGGCCAACCTAACCCTTGTGTCCAAGCTAATAATATTAATGTTAACAGTAATAAAGTTAGATTATTATATGATAAAGTTATACCAATGGTTAATAATCCAGTTGCAATATTGCATAGCCCAAACATAAATAATGGATTATTTTTGGAGTCCATGATTATTCCATTAACAAATTTTGATACTCCATAAAAAAAAGAAAAGCAGGCAAAAAAATAGCTTAATTTTACATGGTCAGTATCTATTAACAGTGGCAGAGCAATTGGTATACTTTGTCTTGATAAATAAAGCAGCATATATCCACAGAAGAATAGTAAATATTGAAAGAAGACAAAGTTCACACCTATTCCCAAATAGCTCTATGCAGATGCTAGCATAATACTATATTGGTATAATATTGTTTGACAAGAAGTTTGCAAACAATTAGTGCAGAAAATTACTTACTTAGTATCTTTCTTATAGCAGATACAGTAGCATTAATATCCTCATAGCTTATATCTCTATGTGTTATAGCTCTGATTTTACCTTTGATGTTAGCCATTCTAATTCCATAATTTGTAACTAGTACGTTTATTAATTCTTGAATAGATATACAATTAGTACGTAATGAAAAATACGCTATATTAGTTTTATACAGGTCGATATCAATTATAACTTGATCTATAGAGCCTAGGCCTTCTATAAGGTGCTGCATTTTTTTATGGTCTTCTTCTAAAGAATTTACATTATTATGTAGAGCATATAAACATGCAGCTGAAATAATGCCAGCTTGGTGCATACCTCCGCCAATTTGAAACTTATAGTACCAAGCTTTTTCAATAAAATCTTCACTTCCAAGCAATATTGCGCCCATTGGAGCACCTAATCCTTTACTAAAATCAATGAATACCGAATCAAAATAACTTGCATACTCCTTTGGAGATATTTTAGTATGAGCACAAGCGTTGAACAGTCTTGCTCCATCTAAATGAGTGAATATGTCATTCTCTTTACAGAGACTTGAGATCTCTTGAATATATTCTAAAGGCCACACAGCTCCACCACCAAAATTTGTCGTTTGTTCGATAGAAACAAGCCCAACTCTCGGAATATTTCTTAAACTAGGACGAGTAATAAACTCAACAATTTGTTCTCCAGTAAATATTCCTCTCGTACCTTTGATGGGCAAAGGAGTGGCATGTGCCTGGGCTGCGATCAAGCCAGATTGTACTATGAGCGGATGTGAAGTTTCATCAAGCAGCAAGTAATCACCAGGTCTTTGAATGTGTACTTTATAAGCAATTACATTGGACATTGTTCCTGAAATCAAAAAGATTCCTGCAGGTTTACCTAACATTTTACATGCGGTTGCCACTAATTCGTTCACAGTTGGA
Source organism: Wolbachia endosymbiont of Drosophila bocki (assembly GCF_028982005.1). NCBI lineage: Bacteria > Pseudomonadati > Pseudomonadota > Alphaproteobacteria > Rickettsiales > Anaplasmataceae > Wolbachia > Wolbachia endosymbiont of Drosophila bocki. The sequence continues at coordinate 8,026 of NZ_JAPQLG010000202.1, forward strand.
TCTTCACATGCAGCTTCGTTTCCAACTTTTGCTTTAGCCATCGCTTCCCTCATTTTAGCTGAAGGGTCAGTGTTTGAATCGCTAAAGAAATCTATTTTTATTCTCATATTAAATTTAATACAACCTCCTTTATAATTTCAGCAGCTTTCATGATGTCTGTTTCCTTTATGCCAAGGTGGGTAACTGCTCTTATATGAGACTCGAGCCAAGGAAAAAGCAATAAACCATAGATTTGGCATTTACTCAAAAAAAACTCATTAGTCACATTTAGTTCTTTTATACTAAAGCTTACTATGTTAGTTTCTGGATAAGGTAGTATCAGCTTTATATGTGGAATTTCCTTAATCTTATCTGCAAATAATTTAGCGAGCTTATTATCTTCTTTAAGCCTAGAAATATTATTCTGTAGTACATATTTTGCTGCATTAGCACAATACCCTATCTGATGGTAACCACTACCTAGCCAAACCTGTAACTTTTTAGCCCTTTCAATTATCTCTCTTTTACCCATAAGCATTGAACCAAAAGGAGCGCCAAGTCCTTTAGTAAAAGAAAAGCTCATTGTATCAACATATTTAGCATAATCTGCTAAAGCAATATTTGTTTCGATATGAGCATTAAATATTCTTGCACCGTCTAAATGAAGATTTACATTGTGAGCTTTTAAAAAGTGATATAACTCGACTTGTTTTTCAAAAGGATAAATTTTACCATTAAACCCATTTATACTATTTTCTATAGAAACAAGACTCACCTGAGCGAAAATTTTATACCTCGGCTTAGAATTAATAGCATATTCTACTTCATCAACATCTAAGATTCCGCTATTATTTCTAATACAATTAAATACGATATTATTTACTTTTGCATTGCCTGCGCTATCGAAAAAATTAGCGTGATAATTATGATGAGTTATTAGTTCATCGCCAGGACTTGTTTGACTGGCAATGGCTAATCTATTTGCAAGCATACCGCTGGTTACAAATAATGCTTCTTCTACTTTGAATAATTGTTTGCAATATTCTGATAAGTCATTACAGCTTTTGTCTTCACCATAAGCAAAATCTCCAACAGTTGCATTACTTATTGCATGTATAACGTTGGAGCTCTGCAGAGTTGTAGTGTCACTTCTCAGATCAATAATTTTTTCCATCTTATTTTTTTCCATTCAAACAACCAATTTGAGCATTCCAAAGTTCTTTATAAAGACCGTGTTTAGAAACTAGTTCAGCGTGTTTACCATCTTGGACAATTTTTCCTTTGTTAAATACTAGAATTCGGTCCATGTGTAAAAGTGTAGAAATACGGTGTGCTATAGTAATCGTAGTTTTATTTTTCATCAATTTGAATAAACTCATTTGAATTGTTTTTTCTGTTATAGAATCTAACTGACTAGTTGGTTCATCGAGAAATAATATTGGAGAGTTTTTTAAAAATGCCCTTGCTATTATTATTCTTTGTTTTTCTCCTCCAGATAGCTTGATGCCTTTTTCTCCAACTGTAGTTCCATATTGATCTGGTAGAGTCATAATGAAATCGTGAATACCAGCCAGCTTTGCAGCTCTCATTATTTCTTCGATAGTAGATTGAAGTCTACCATATATGATGTTTGCTAAAATAGTATCATGAAATAATAATGGATCTTGAGGTATTACAGATATTTGTTTCCTCAAAGAACTCTGTGTAACTTCTGATACTATTTGATTATCAATCTGTATATTACCTTTTTTAACATCAAATAGCCTTAGAATTAAGTTTATAAAAGTAGATTTACCACCTCCAGAATAACCAACTAGGCCTACCTTTTCGCAAGGATTAATGGTAACTGAGAAATCTTGAAATAATGGCTCCAGACCTTCATAAGAAAAAGAAACATTATTAAACGTTATTCTTCCACTTAATAAATTTAATTCTTTAGCATTTTCCTTATCTTGAATTTCTGGTACGGTATTCAAGATTGGCAATGCATCTGAAACTTTGCCGAAATGAGTAGAAAATTGGGTAAGATTTCTAGTTAGATGGTTAAGAAACTCTATAATCGATATATTAATTCCAAGTACAAGAGCAATATCTCCTATTGCGATCTTGTTCAATTGATAATCATGAATTAAAAAATACAAGTTTACTGCTTGGAGTATATCGAATGAATAGCCATATATAAACCAAAGACAAAAGTATGCCCATTGTAATTTTCTCTCTGCAATAGTTCTTTTCTTGCATATTTGAAAAAATTTGTGTCTCTCATGTGCTTGCTGAGTAAATAGCCTTACTGATATAACATTTAAAATACTATCTGCTATACTAGCTATTACTTGTGAATTTTGTTTAGAGTAATTATCAGCTAGTTCAGTAAGTACACGAAAGCTGAAAGTCGATACTAAAATAAAAATGCTTACCCAAGTGAATGTAGCGATTGCAAATTTTATGTTTACTAATGATAAGGTATAAATAGCTAAGACTAATGCTATGCTGTAACCGAAAAAACAATCTATAAGCAATCTTATTAACTCTATCACACTATCCATTAAGTTACTGACCTTATGTACTAAGCTTCCAGATAAATTGTTCTGATAATAGGAATGGTCTTGTTGGAGTAGCCTACAAAAAGACACATCAGCTATCTTTTGACGCATTAAGGTAAACATTCGAATGTCAACAAAATAGCCATAGAATCTAAAAGCAGTAGTGATAAGTAATGCCATACCAAGATAAGCGCTTACAGGCAATAAAAGATTTTCAATTACATTACCTTCCTGATATTTTACAGCTGTATCTAGAATATTTTTTACTAAATACTTTCTAAAAGACAAATCAACAGCTACCACCAGGGCAACTAAAGACATTATAAGTACATTAAGTTTGAATTTAGATACTATATTCAAGATGAACATCAATACACATTTGAAGCTATCAACTCTACTTCTGTTCATTTACAATGCTAGCTCCACTACGTTGACTTTTTTATTGAGAAATACAAGTAGTGAAAACCATAAATTTTTGTATATTTTTCCTGAGATGTCTCCAGCATCATGTAGTGCTGATGCTCGATTCAGAATAAGTAGCTTATATAAATCTCGCTTAGCCTCAGTAGTGTCGATCTCAGAAATATTTGTAGTTGTGTCTGTAATAAAGGCTAACCAGCTCTTGATAAGTTCTTCCATGTTTTTTGCTTTTATACTTTCCTGGTAGCCAAACAATGACAAGCATTCTCTCAGTATAGATTCTGTTAACTCACCACAATTGAGTATACCAAAAACTGAAGGCTGAGGTTTTGGCACATAGGGAAGATCTTGATCTTTTACAATCCACCTTGTTACATAAGCAAATCTATCTTTAGCATCTGTATTCTTATCACTACCATGCCATAACCGTGAATCAAAAACTATCGCATCTCCTGCTGAAATAGGTAGTGACTTAATTTTGTAATTTTCCCGATTACTTGAGTACTGATCAAAAAAATATGGGTACCAAAAATCAACTAAAGGCTGTATTTCCCATTTATGACTGTTTTCTATAATTTGCAGTGCACCTGAAGTTTCACTTACATTATTCAAAGCTAACCAAACAGAAAAGTGGTAAGGATCATTGAAACTATAGGAGATATCTTGATGGAAGGGAACTGCATCTATTAAATCAGCAGTTTTACATATAACATTTGATTTTTTCTGCAGTATCTGACACTGAAGTGACTTTTCAAGGTAATTTTTAATAATTTTATCTAATGCTTGAGAGATAATTCTAGTTGCTTGAGATGACGTGCCCCATCTGCCGGTACAGTTTAAGTAGTCAGAAGTTGAAACACTTAGTTCTTGGGATAGCTCTGATATCTTATTTGTTATATCACTTAAAGACTGAGTTATTAGCTTTAAAGGAACCAGATTTTTGATAATAAAAAAACCATTTTTTTGTAGTATTTCCATATGATTAATACCTGACATCAATGACTGATAAGTAATCTGTTAAAGGCACAACAGCAAAAATTTTGAACCCTTTTACTTGTTTTAATATTTTTTCCCAATCGCTTAATGTTCTTAGTTTACCTCCTGTTTCAACCATTACATTAATATCTACAGAGCCTCCAGTTGGAGAGCGGTAATCTAAAATAGTTTCTATCAATAAAATACGAGATATTCCTTTGACCAATTTTAAATAAGATAATACTTTATCATCATCATAATGCTGCAGAAAGCGGCAAAAGACACCTAATTCATAATTTGTAGCTGATAGTTCTTTCTGAGTTATAAGTTTGACTTTTAAATTTTCTACTAACTGTCTTGGCACTTTATGTTCGTTATATAGGCCTATGGAACCTTTATTGTGTATATCAGAATAAGCAAGAAATAAAGAATGTACACCAAATAGCAATATATTCTTAGCATCATCTATATTAATTCTAGAATTAAACTCTTTAGTATCAAATCTAGAATATCCTAGCAATGCCTGGTAAAACGCTATTTTCTTATCTTCTGATGCTTCTCTTTCCTTAAAAGATTCAAATGAAGAGATTGACTCCTGTTTTAGTATATTAGCAATCTTTAACCAATTCTTTTCAGCGGCAACTCTTGCCCACATTGTTGCTGCTTTTGGCAAAAATGGTATTTCCTTAAAACACTTACCTTTTGATGATAGTTTCCATAAGTCCTCGTCCTTATCGTAATCAATAAACCCTATTTCCCACAACGCCCTTAACAGCCTTTCTAGATTTGGTACGATAATGTTTAACTTTTTAGATAAAAACGGCACAGTTGCAGGTAAAATATTTAACAAATCAAGTTCAATAGCAACGCTTGTTAGGTAAGTTTTCCAAAAGGCTGAAAGTTCTGCAGAAATCCTATGCACTTGAGATTCTTTACCTAAATCAAAAATACTAAACTTTACATTTCCGGTAATATCGATTTGTCCTAACACACCTTCAAAAGTTTCAACTTTTGCTATCCCATTATAAAATGCTTCTACCATTTTAAATCTCTGCTGGTAAACAGGATCACCATTAATATCTATATGAAACCAACCATGTTGATCTTCTGCAATAGAATACCCTTTATGAAAAACATTAAGTTTTTTATACCATTTATTATGTACTAACTTTCCATGATGATTAATATGTGTAGCTTTACCATCCTTATAGACCACAGCGATACCATCCTTAAAATCTCCAACATAATCATATTCCTCCTGATAAATCCTGTTGCCATTGAAATTGATATGAAAACATTTATCATGTCTTCTAACTATACAAGCATCTTCCTGATAATTTCCAACCCATTGATACGACTGTTTGTACACTCTACATCCAGATGGATCAATATGGTAACACCCTGTATCATCTTCTACGGCTGCTCTATTGAAGTAGAATCCAAGAGTTTTTAGAAATCTATGATGATAAACTGCTTCTCCTCTTACATTGATATGATAAGCACCTGTCTGATCATAAACCGGTGCAAGACCGGGCTCATGAAATTTACCAACCTTTATAAACCTATTTTCATACAAAGGATTTCCTAGTAATTCGTGAAAGCTCTCACACGGTGAAATTTTAATAGATCTAAGATTATCTTTGATTAATTGATCAAAGGTTTTCTCATGTTGCATGTTTTGCATAATTTGTAATTTAAATAATTCTTTTGTAAGCTTAGGTACTCACTACTCTGCCATATTTCCTCGAGTTTAACCTCATTAACATTACCAAAATTTCCTAATGTCTTACGGAGTTCATCTGGAGCACAGCAAGGACTAAACTTTCCTTCATTGTTTATCCATGCTTCTTTACCTAAAAATGGGCATTGACCACCTGGAGCCAAATCCTTAATACCTTCTTGAGAAAGGATTGTGAAATTTTCTAATTTTATCTTTTTACCATTTGGCAATAGCATATTATCTATAAGTTCGTATAATCTTCTCACCTCTGTATTCCATCTACTAATTGCTAACTCATCTCTTCTCATAGATAGATCCTTAATTTCCTCAAAATGTGCCCAAAGATGATGTCCTTTAACTCTATCTATGCCGTTCTTTATGGCCATCTTAACTATGTCATAGAGTTCATGTAAATTACTTTCCAAAAATGTTAATTGTAAAGTAACGGTACACCTTTCACCTGTATCGCTAAAGTATTTATCTCTAACTTCAAGGAAAGTTTTTAAATTTTCTGTCACTACTTCCCATTTTGAACCTTTCATGATTCTTTCATGAGTTTCTTTAGTTGCCCCATTCCAGGAAATCTTAACATCAGATAAAATTGGTACCAATAGTTCAGCCCATTTTCTAGCTCCTTTAATAGGAAAAGAACCATTGGTTGTGAGGTTAAGCTTAAGGCTGAACTCATGGCACAAATTGATTATTTCATCAAAGCTTTTATACATTAAAGGCTCACCCATAGTAGAAGGAATGATTTCCCTTAAAGGTGTTCCAGCTGCTTCCTTAATTACTTTTCTGATAGTTTCTATCGACAGTATCTTAGGTTTTATTCCTTTAGCTCTCTTTTCTTCTTTAACTTTGCTGTATGGTGAAAAACATTCGCAGATTATACAAGCAAAATTGCAGTAATCTGGATTAGTATCAAAAGTAATTCTCCAAGGACCGGGTTTAACAGCTACTGATCTGCCTTTCTTTTCAATAGCATTACGGTAAATCTTGTTAAGTTTTTCAGTATGCTCACTTATAGAAGGTATATTTCCATTTTCAGTATAAGGATAGCCTTTTTGGGTAAGTTTATTGTATAACTCCTGATTTGTAGATAGGACTTGCATTTTTTCTGATAAACTACTTGCATCTCTGTGCTTAAACAATAGTCCATCTCTTACATATTCTGCCATGCCACCATAATCGGCTGTTATAACTGGTATTCTAAGTTGCTGTGCTTCATGTATTACTAACGGTGAATTTTCACCCCAAATTGAAGGAACGACTATTGCATCAACTTTATTAAATACGTCAGTAACTATATTATTATTATCATAACTTCCCATCCACTCTATTCTTTCTTTAACAACAGGTGAAAACTGATTGGCAATCGCTTTTAAAGCTTTAGTTTCTTCTCTTGCTGCTCCCCAAATTCTAAGTTTTACTTTAGATGATAAGTGAGAAAAAGCTTTCAATAATAGATCAACACCTTTTTCGGGAGTATGAGTACCAATATAACCGAAAATAAACTCTTTTTCTTGTGCTCTATTTCTATTCTTAAGACGATTGAGATCAAAACCATAATCAAGATAAGAAATTTTGTTTATCGGAACATTAAAATCCTGAATAAATTTATCCATCGAGAATTTCGATGGGGAAATAAAGTAATCTATATAGTCTATTATTTTCCTTGTGTGCTTCATTCTAGTTGCAACCCATTGTTCCCAATAATTTATGTCTGAATTCAGGAATTCTTCATCTCCTGTAAAATATCCTTTGTAACATTGGGTTGCACATTTTTGATCCTTTTGTCCATCACAAAGCTGTAACAAATCTTCAGAATTGCGTTGAATAAACCTTCCTCTTGGACACATTAACCAAAAGTCATGTAGCGTAAAAATTGTAGGTATATTTTCTTTAAAAGCAATTTCTGGTAAAGTAATTGATAGATGATTAAGATGACCAAAATGTATAAGATCTGGCTGAAAGTTATCTATTACTCTTTTAAATTGTATATCTACTTCTTCATTGATAAATTTGTAACGATATTTAGCTGTGGGTATATTAATTAAATGCAGTAAGATTCGAGAGTCACTACTATCTAGGACTGTAGTGTAATAAAAATCAGGTAAAAAGCTATTTTCATACCTAGTAAATACTTGTACCTCATTGTTATTTGCTAGTTCATGAGCAAGAGTTTGGCTATAAACCTCTGAACCAGCACTATAATAAGGAGGGTAACCATGAATAACTTTTAATATTTTCATATATTACCATATCTATATTGTTAGGATATTCTTGTGTATTGTTTTGTAGACTTTTTATAAATTTACTTAATCCTACTTCTAATGAATGTTTTGGAGACCAACCAAGTAGCTCTTTAGCTCTAGTAAAATCACCATGGAACTTAGTTACATCAAAATTTCTTGGAGGATAAAAATCAATTCTAGAATCACTTTTCGTGACTTTTAATATTGTTTTTGCTAAGTTTTCTAAAGTACATGGGCTATTAGTAGTAAGATGAATAGCAGGAAGAGAAGATTTTTCGCTTTGTAAATATTTAACAGTTAAGCATATACCCTCTATAACATCATCCAAATAGGTAAAATCAAAAACACATTCTCTACCTTCTATTTTAATTGGATCACCTCTTAATGCATTAATACAGAGTGCAGGAATTACTCTACTGTTATGATCTAGTAAACCACCGTATACATTTGAAAAGCGTAATATTGCTACATTAAAATCTTTTGAACTTGTTATTTGTTCCTCAATAAATGCTTTACCTTTGGCATAATTATTTATTGGATCGATACTAGCAGATTCTGTAACTGGCAGTTCCTTCTGCTCTCCATAGACTTCCCTACTACTTGCATATATAAACCATGGTTTATTTGGAAGTGACTTACATAACCCTAAAAACCGCATTGTACCATCAACATTAATTTTTCGACACAGTGTAGGATAAAGTTCACCATGTATAACTCTAGAAATTGCAGCCAGATGAATGATTCCTGTACACTGAGCAAGTAGTGGTACTATATCTTCTGAAAAAAAACTGAGTGGATTATCGCGAAACCTAATATCGCAGCTTATTACTTCATGGCCTTGGTTTTCTAACTTTTTCACCAAGGTTGACCCTATCAAACCTGCAGCACCTGTTATTAATATCCCCATGTACACCCTCTCACTACAACTAGGAAAATTTGTCGCACCAATTATCTTACAAGTAAGAATCAAAAGGTATTATAAAACCAGTATAAAATAAATGTCAACTTAAATTAGTGAATAAAAAAATGTAGTTATGAAAGAAAAGTTGGCTGCTTTCTTTCTTGAAAATAGTGTTCGGCTTTAATCAAATCCTCCTTATTATTTACTCCCATTGCTTCTCTTTCATCAGAAACTACATAACCTACACTCAAGTTATTGGTTGCTGCAATGGGTACTATATCATTAAGACAATATTCATTGGTCGAATTATTGAATTTTATTTCTTTTACTAAGGTAAAGAGATCTTTAGCATATAAAGCCATTATTCCAGAGTTTGCAAGAAGCATTTTATCTCCATTTTTTAGGATTTTTTGAACATTTCCGTAATTATCAATTACTAATCTTCCATATTGTTCATCTTGACTATTGAATCCAAGAAGAACTAAATTATTATACTTTAAACAATCAGTCATTTTCATAACTGTATCGCTAGATATAAAAGGAGTGTCTCCATACTGTATTAAAACTATGTCTTGATCAGATAAGTCCTCCAGATTTTCTAGAGCAATTTTAACTGCAGTGCCAGTACCTGTAATATCTTCTTGAATTATTAGTTTTATATTGTATTGATCGATTATACTTTTTAGGGTGTCAAACTTTTCTAAATCTTTTAGAAGGGAGTTGTTAACAACAATTGATAAGCTTTTTAGACTCAGCAATTTTGCATTAGAAATTATATGTTCTAAAAGAGTAAGATTTCCCACTTGGTGCAACGCTTTTGAATATTCAGAATTCATTCTACTGCTCTTTCCTGCTGCTAATATTATCAAAATGTTACTCATACATGACTTAGGGATCGATTAGATAGTAAGTTAATTTATAATTAATAAGATGTAAAGCCCACTATAATTTTCTAAATGATCTAGATCTTGGCACCCTCATTAGAGTTTCATTTAAGAGAGCTATAACTTCAAACTCTTTACTCTATTTTCTACGCTGACATCTTGTAAACTCTGATCTGGACTTTTTAATATTTCTAAGAACCTGTTAAGGATCTCGAAAATATGAGGTAAAATAAGCATAGTTAAGAAAGAGGTATAT
>NZ_JAPQLG010000203.1:0-4435 GCF_028982005.1 Wolbachia endosymbiont of Drosophila bocki
TTCTATTCTTGCCCATTCCCTTTTACTTAAATCTGTTGGATATTTTTTCCTCATCTCTTACCTCAATATTCTTTCTTTATATACCACGTATTCCTTAGTTTGTGGACAACCTCTAATGGTAATTTCTACACTTTGTGGAATTTTATAATATATAATAAACACAATTAAAACTATTACAACTTGAACACTTATGATCCCATTGTTCTAGTTCCCTGTTACAATTTTTACACTTCCAGCCTGGATCAGGCAAAGCTTCTGAGCCCATCTTGTTTAGCCAATAAATTACCTTGTCGTGTTCTTGCAGTGTAACCTTGAGTTGTATTACAATAAAGTAGATTGACATGTAATTAGCTTTTTTCATAGCAGTGTCTAAATATTGACTTGCAAGATCATATTTGCCTGAACTCATTGAGGACAAAGCAAGTAAACAGTAACTAAAATAATAATCAGGGCGTAAGTTGTATAGTCTTTCAGCACCTTTACTATTTAAATTGATGTACATTTTAGCTGACTGAGGAGTAGGATTTACTGTATACTCTGCCTCTAGCACTGCAGAAGCTTTTCTGATTTTTCCAAGTTTAATATATAATTCTGCCTTTAAATAATTGATGGGCTGAAAAATTGCACTATAACGTTGTGCTCTAAATAAAGACTTTATAGCCTCCTTAAAATTTCCTTTACTTTCATATTGCTTTGCTAAAGCGCAATAAAACACTGCAAACATTTCTTTATGATCAAAGGGGAGAAAAATATTGGACTTAACTGCTTCCTTCAACCTCAAAATTGCATTAATCCAATCTTCTTTCAATATGCCATGCTCTATTTGAAAGGGAATAGATAGCATTTTATCGTTAATTGAACTAGAGCAATATTCTATAAATTTTTGAAAGACTACTTTTTCTTGTTTGAGGTGGACAATCAGCTTATTGGCTAGAAGTAGAGCTAAGTTACGATTTTTATTTGCAATATTTGTTAAACCGTTACTGAAAAAGCTGTAATTTCCCGTCTTACCTGAGTTAAAGAGCTTTATTAAAGACAGCCTATCGCTCTCCTCACTCAGACTTTTAACTAGCTTTTGGGCATTCTCTATATTGTCTAAGTCTATGCTAAAGAAAGCTTCAAAGAGAAGCAATTCTTCCCTATCCCTTCTTCTATATCTTATGTTGGCAAATGTTGATGAAATGGAGGAAAAAAAGCGTACAAGTGTAATTAATAAAAATAATAAAACTACACAAGTAAAAATAATGAAATATAGATCAATACTTATAGTGTAATTGCCTAATTCCAATTTTATTACTTCACCACTTACCTTGACCCATATACCAAATAAAAACGAAAAAGCGAAAATTATAAAATAAATCATGAGATATATTGTAACAAGTGATGATATATTGTTGAAATATTCTTAGAAGCTACAATAAAACCATTCAATTTATTCAGCCATGGCTTGAATTCTGAATGCGTTAAATTGCTTACTGTAACAGTTATATTTTGCCAATCATTATCATTTATTGACTCCTCAATTTCTGCGAATTTTACTCTTAATGGATCATTTCGGTCGTCTACCTTTACCCAGTTTGAAATGATTTTTTTAGACAATGTACTTTTGTTGTAATCGATAGTATCAACAGTTTTTTCAAAAGATAACTTCAATTCGTGTAAGGTATTTATCTCTTTCAAATTTTCTAATTCATCTACTGCATTTTCTATCTCTGGATCGTCAAGCTCTGATATCAAAGGCTTTATTGAATTTATATGGTTATCAAATTTTGCTTCTCGCAATAACGAATTCTTCATTTTAACCACAAGTAATAGCAATTTTGCAAGGTTCTTACATCTTGAGTTATCATCACCTTGCTCACATTGAGTATGCTGACTTCTCTTGAGGTCAAATATCTTTTTTTCTATTCTAGATTGATTAACTTCAAGCAACATTCTAAATTCATTCATGTTTTCCGTTAAAGCTTTCACATTGTTTTCACTCTCTTGCTGATTTATTTTTAAAAAGATTATGTTATTTATTGTGATGTAACCGGTAAATAACAATACAATTAAGAACCAACCTATGTACTTTTGCTGAGTATCATTCATAACGTAGTATCTCCGCAGGATCTTGTGCAGCTGCCTGCAATGCAGGAGCAATTGTCGCTAAAAATGATAAGAATAATGCAAGTGCAGAAATGTTCACTACATCTTGAGAAACTAATATCATTGGCAAACTTGAAAAAAAGTATATCATAGGATCAAACAGCTTGACGTTAGTAATGTTTTCTAAAAACACTCTAATGCTTTCGATATTGAGAGAAAAAACGACACCTATAATACAGCCAAGACAAGTTCCCGTAAAACCGATTAATAGACCACAAGCGCAAAATATGCGCATAATGCTTCCACTTGTTGCACCAAATGTACGCATAATTGCAATCGCGGATTTCTTTTCTTGCACTATCATCATTAAATTTGAGACAATATTAAACGCTGCTACAACTATAATCAAAGTGAGAATTAAAAACATCACATTTCTTTCAGTTTTTAAAGCACTAAAATAATGGCTTTGCTGTGATTGCCAACTTTCAGCTTCCATTCCTATTTCTTTTTCTATAGCATCTGCCAGCTTATCAGCTCTAGTAACGTCGTCTACAAGTACTTCTATATTTTTTATGCTATTTTTATAATTAAAAAAGGCTTGTGCTGATTTTAGAGGCATATATATCAAGGCATTATCATACTCAAACATACCCATATTAAATATTGCTATAACTTTATATTTTTTCATTCGCGGCATTTCACCAAGTAATGCATCAAATTCTTCAGATGATATAAACGTAATTTCGTCGCCATAGTCAATGTTCAAAACTTCTGCTAAGCGTGCTCCTATTATTATCCCTTCATCAAATTTTTTTACATCACCTATAATCACATTATTTGTAACGGCAGTACTATCAAGCAAATCTTTAGTTGACACACCTCGCACTACGCTACCCGCAATTTTACCATTTGCTACAATAATAACTTGATCATTGGTCATAGGAGTAGCTTTTAATATACCAGGAATTCTCTCAATAGATTTTGAAACTGCGTAGTAATCTGAATTTATGTTCCTATCAAAATAAACGTTAATATGGCCATCAATGCCAAGTATTGAGTCAAGCAACTTTGCTCTGAATCCGTTCATCACAGACATCACCACTATTAGTGTTGCAACTCCAAGGGCAATGCCGATAATAGAGAACAAAGTCATTATAGAGCAAAATCTGGCATTTCTTGCTCGCAAATAGCAAGCAGCCATAGTAATTTCAAAGGCAATGGACATTACAAAATATTTTGAGGTTAGACATTATATTTTTGAAACTTCGTATAATTGTAGACTTTTCTTTATTTAAAAACTAGAGATTTTTGCTTCCTTAAATTTAGCAGACTTATAGAGTATCTTTAACATTAGAATTTCAAAATCTTCCATATACATCATCCAACCTCACTATATCATTATCAGATAAATGCTCTCCTATCTGAAATTCAACTATTTCAAGTGGAAAGCTTGTGCTTTTATAACATAGAAAAAATCAAGAATATTATTGGGTTTATTCAATAAGTTATAATTCTTTCCTTCCATAATTTTCAAATTGTACAACTAGTTGCTTTACATTTACATCTGTGAGAAGAGCATTTTTGCTAACATGAGGTCTCGGATCAGATTTCGCTGATAAGGGATTCATCTGAGATATTTCATTCCTCATTGGAAATAAGCGAGATTGGGAAGCAACTTTTGGTGATGGCCTAGTTTTTTTCTCCACATCTATATTCACTTGTGCAACAGGAGGGGTCCTGCTTTCAATAGTTTGCGCATTAGGACTTTCTTTTGCTTGATTTTGTTTGAATTTTTTTCTTATCTCTTGTACTTTAATATCGATATTATAATTAATTTCTTTTTCCATAGAAGATACTACCATTTCTAGCTTTGTGCTTGATTTTTGATCAGTATGACCTAACTTTTTAAGTTTTAGTGGTAATTCAGGTTTATCTTTAGTTGATTTAGGAACAGTTCCTACTACTTTTGGTTTTTGTCTAACTTCTTGACCAGCAGTAAACATTTTTTTTGGCAATGGGGGTGCTATTGATGGTTTTGGCAATATTGGAGGTTTAGATTGTTGTTTTTGTTTAAGTTCTCTTTTTGCTTCCATATGTTCTTTAGGAACTGTTACATAAATTAGCTCTTCTCTAGGCGATTTTGAACTTTGTGAATTTTCTGTTAAAATTTTGCTCTTCTTCTCTTGATAATTTGATATCTCTTTGTATCCAGGCTTTTCATCTAATGAATTTCCATGGCCTGAATCATTATAATTAACTTCTACTTGTCTATCTTCTTTTAGAACCTGTTAAGGATCTCGAAAATATGAGGTAAGATAAGCATAGTTAAGAAAGAGGTATATCTATG
>NZ_JAPQLG010000204.1:0-6397 GCF_028982005.1 Wolbachia endosymbiont of Drosophila bocki
CTTGCAAATGATTGTCCTTTCCTTCATTTCTCTCCTATTACGAAGATTTTAAACAGGTTCTTAGATCAATTCTTGCATTTAGCTCTTTACTTAATTCTTCAAGACTTGCTTGAGGCTTCTGTTTTACAGTCTCATTTATATTTAGATACAACTCTCTAATATCATCATTACTATATATCATAACTAACCCTACTACTATATGTTAGTTTATTATAGCAACTTTCCCACAACCAGTCAAGGCATATTGCAGTTTCAAGCAGCATGATATATATTGAATATAGCTCTTAAAGCAAATGATGGAAGATTTAGCCTATAAATTAGTTAAAGTGACCGAAGCTGCGGCGCTTGCTGCATATAAACTAGCAGGCTTCGGCGATGAAAAAAAGGCTGATCAGGTTGCAGTTGATGCAATGCGTACAGTATTAAATTCAATGGAAATAAATGGTACTATCGTAATTGGTGAAGGTGAGAGAGATGAAGCGCCGATGCTATATATTGGCGAGAAGGTTGGCACTGGAAATGGTCCCGAGATTGACATTGCTGTTGACCCACTTGAAGGCACTACGATTTGTGCTCATTACAAATCAGGGGCAATGTCCGTTCTTGCTGCAACGAAAAAAGGTAATTTTTTACATGCACCTGATGTTTATATGGAAAAGATAGTAGTAGGAAAAAATCTTCCAGAGGGTGTAGTCTCACTAAAAAATAGCATTGAAAAGAATCTAGACAATTTAGCCAAGGCAAAAAAATGCAAGGTGAATGATCTCGTGGTAACTGTACTTAAACGTGAAAGGCATGGTGAATTAATAGAGAAAATCAGGAAATTAGGAGCAAAAATTAAACTAATAGATGATGGTGATGTTGCGGCCATAGTTTCACTAGTAAATGGCAATCATGATATGTATATCGGTATAGGAGGAGCACCAGAGGGAGTGCTTGCGGCTGCAGCGCTAAGCTCTATCGACGGACAGATGGAGGGAAGATTAGTACTTGATACGGATCAGTTAAGAGAAAGAGCAAAAAATTTAAATATTGATGACCCAGAAAAAGTCTACGCCGTAAAAGATATGGCAAGAGGTGAATCAGTGTTCATTGCAACTGGAGTAACAAGCGGAGAACTTGTGGATGGAGTTAAATTGAATCATAATACCTATTCAACTAATTCTTTAATAATTCTGCCTAATAGGCTGATAAAGCTGCAAACAATGCAGAACTTATGTTAGCTTTTTTAGTTTCTAATTTTAGCTTTACAACATTTAGCATTAAGATATAGTCAAGTTTACTTATAACAATAGAGGTGTGAAATGTTTTCTAGTGTTATAAATCTATTTAATGGTTTGTACAAAAATTCGAGTACCAAGGAAAGTGAAGAAAAGTTGACTCTTCTATCTCCTCAAGCAAATCTTCAATTCGATGAGACTCAGGTACAAGGTGTGCTCTCAGATTTTGAGGAATTGGAGTTTAAGGATAATAAGTGTTTTGACAAAATAGCAGACGATTATGAAAAGAAGGGGAAGAGTTCCCTCTTTAATTACGTGATATTGAATAAGCGGAAAGAAATAATCGATATATTAGATAGGAATCTTCCTCTCCTCGAAGAACAGGAGGAGTTTGGAAAGAAATATGGTCAATATGTTCTTCAAATTGACAAAGGAATGAGTTATGGAAAAGAACTTCAAGATGGACTTCGGTCTTTTGAAGATAGGGCAGAAAAAGTATTATCAGATTTTGAAAGATTGAATTTTGATTTTAAGGATAATAAGTGTGAAGATTCTTCTGATTCCGTAAATTATAATAACGGTTGGCCGGCAGATCCATTTGACAAGATAGCAAATTATTATCGAGAGGATGATATTTTCCTTTTCAATTATGTGGTATTGAGTAAGCGAAAAGAAATAATGGGTATATTGGATAAGAAGCTTACTTCTAAAGATCAGGAGGAGTTAAAAGAAAATTTTAAAAAGAGGTTGGGTAGATATCTTATTCGAATTGGTCAAGGAATGAGCGATGGACAAGAATTTCTAAAAACTGGAGTGCAATGCTTTCTTTGATGGGTGTTATGTGCCATGTCCATATGCAAACCGTCTTCTTAATCATTATGACCATCTTAATATCAACATTACTAAACCTGAACAAAGTTTAGAAACCAGTCGTCCTTTCACTGAAAAAACTAAAAGAATGGAAGAAGAGAAAAGCGAGGTAAAAGGAGCAAAAGTATACAGCAATGGTGAAAGAATAGTAACAATTGAGAAACAACGGAGGAACTACTCCTTTGCAAAATTTGCAATATGTGACATCGAAATTAGTTGGGGCGCAAAAGATGAATCTGGAAAAGACCTTAACTGTACTGTTGTTCTAAATATAAATTTAGGTCAAGTTAGTATTAAAAAATCAACTATTGACGGTAAAGATGTTGAACCAAAGAAAATTTTAGAGTTAGCTAAGCAAAACGAGGCTGTGCTTATAAAAGGTAAAGCTTTACATGAAGTTTTAGCAGCACATTTCATTAAGCAAACACCATGTGAGGAAAAGAGGGATACGCAATCGCACGAGAATATTGTTGTACCTGGTTCCGGTGCACCTCGCTCTATTAATGAGGAAATAACTGTAGAGCATCCGTTCGGGAAAGCGGCAAATAAAGATAATCATAGAGAAATGTGAGTTTACAACAAATGGTGCCATGAAAGTAGCTGATACATAACTGTACGAACGTTTGTTTGCGAAGAAATGTTATAGCAGGTTTTGCCTCAAACACAAAGGTGTCATTCCAGTGCTTGACACTGGAATCCAGCCCTTTTACGCAGTCCCATTAAAAACGTTGTATTTTAACGTAGGATTAGCTACTTTTATACTCACCAATTTAATCTCTAATCAAAATTCCTGGATCCCAGTGTCTGGGCACTGGGATGACATCCTCCCTAGTGGATTCAAATCACAATATTCGTATAGTAAGCACTGACCACTTTTGCTTCAATATTTGCGATGCCCCTGAACAGATACAATTATTCTATTATCAGGAGGATGCCATTAATCGCTTTATATAATGCTACTTGTAACACTTATGCCCTGAACGGAGACAGTTTAGGCTGTTATGCCTGGCGGCTTTGTTGGAGTAAGTTTTTCAACACTGCTAACAATAAAATTGATTGTATCGTCAGCTACCTTATCGAATTTATCATTTATCTCTTTTCCTATTTCTTGATTTTTAACATATTCGTGTAGAGCTAAAGCAGTTATAGCTGCACATGCTGCAATTAAGCCAGTTTGTGCTATAATGAATAGTGATAATCCTCCTACGAATATAGATGTTAATCCAATAGCCAGGTTTATAATTTTACTTTGTGTTGTTTGTTGCGTCGCTTGGCTTTGATCTGCCTGTTTATCCTCTAAAGCATTCGATATTGTTTTTAAGGCAACTTTTATCGCTACTGCCGCAACTGAAACCATAATTAGCCCTATAGCTATTTTTGCTAAAAGAAGAATCGATGGTAGCATCATTACAAATAATAGCGCGCCAATTCCTCCAGCTAACCACTTCTCATTTATTTTTTTTGATTGATTCGTACCGGTGTTCATTATTACCCTCCACTTTATTTATGATTCACCTATATCTAATGCGAAATATGAAGGTAGTCAACTATATATTTTATATGAAAGATTGTATTAAAAGTTTTTCATGTTATTTTTTGCTGCTTCGTGGTTAAATTTGGAATTTTAGAAAGAGTTACGTATTATTTGAAATTCTTGTATACTGTTTTGAATCAGTTAAATAGATAATGAAGTGCAGGACGCAGTTTTAATTTTACAAGGTGGCAGGTGCTTTTGGGGAAAATCAGTAGGTAAAAAAGGCAAATGCATAGGTGAGGTCTGTTTTACCACTGGTATGACCGGTTATCAGCATACTATAACTGATCCTTCTTTTGCCGATCAAATTATAACGTTCACTTTTCCTCACATTGGTAACGTTGGAATAAACCATAAGGATAATGAAGGAAAGAAAATTTTTGCAAGTGGTGTGGTTATGCGTGAACTTTCTTCTATGTCCCACCCTTCTTCATATGTCAGTTTAAATGATTGGTTAGAGAAAAATAACGTGATTGGGATATCAGGAGTTGATACTAGAGCTTTAACGAGACATTTGAGAGAACATGGATCTCAAAATGGAATGATATGCTCATCGAGTAAGGCGCATGCGTTGGACAAATTGAAGGAATACAAATCTGTAAATGGGATAGAAATAACCAATAAAGTCAGCTTGCATAGTAATTTTAAAAGTGACCTTAATGCAAAATATAGGGTTGTAATCGTTGATTTTGGCGTAAAAATCAGTATAGTTTCACGCTTAATAGAACTTGGTTGTACAGTTGAATTAATCAGACCAAGCACAGGTTTTGCTCAAAAAGTGTTGAGTATGAATCCAGATGGGATAGTGCTTTCAAATGGTCCTGGTGATCCGCAAGAAATAGGAGAAAGTGTAGTTTCAGAAATAGACATCATTATAAAATCTAAAATACCAATTTTTGGCATATGCATGGGCCATCAATTACTTGCGATTACTTTGGGGGCAAAGACCATCAAGATGGATATAGGTCACCGAGGGAGTAACCATCCAGTTTATGATGTAATTAGTGGAAAAGTTGAGATCACTAGCCAAAATCATGGTTTCGTTGTTGATTCAGCTTCTCTTCTAAGTAATGTTGAAATTACTCACATTTCTCTATTTGATAATAGTGTAGAGGGAATAATGATGAAGGATTACCCAGTCTTTTCTGTGCAATACCATCCAGAAGAAGCGCCAGGTACGCATGATTCGCATTATTTGTTTAAACGTTTTATTGACAATATTGTGTTATATAAAATGAAATCTGCGTGATTTTAATCAGGGTAGGTTTTATTGCTTGATTTTTTAATTTTAGGCGTTTAGTATTAAATACAGTAAGAGCTTAAGTTAAGATGCTAAAATAGTATTCTCTTAACAAATTTTTGCGGAGGAGTGACCGAGTGGTTAAAGGTAACAGACTGTAAATCTGTCCGCGTGAGCGTACGTAGGTTCGAATCCTACCTCCTCCATTGTGCGGGTATAGCTCAATGGTAGAGCTCTAGCCTTCCAAGCTAGTGACGTGGGTTCGATTCCCACTATCCGCTCTTTTTTTTGTTGTATTTTTATAAAATCAACATATTATTTGTTGATGTATTTGTATTTTAGGTAGAAAAGTTTAAATTATGGTAGCAATAGTGGAAGCATTTGGAAAGCCGCATGTAAATGTGGGAACAATAGGACATGTGGATCATGGGAAGACGACGTTAACAGCGGCGATAACGAAGCATTATGGAAATTTTGTAGCGTACGATCAGATAGATAAAGCGCCAGAAGAAAGGAAGAGGGGGATAACGATAGCAACAGCGCATGTTGAGTATCAGACGGAAAAAAGGCATTATGCACACGTTGATTGTCCTGGACACGCTGACTATGTAAAGAACATGATAGTAGGTGCAGCACAGATGGATGCGGCGGTATTGGTAGTGTCGGGGGTTGATGGGCCAATGCCACAAACGAGAGAGCATATATTGCTGGCGAAGCAGGTAGGTGTTGGATATATCGTGGTGTATATAAATAAAGCTGATGTTGCTGATGCTGATATGATAGATTTAGTAGAAAT
This sequence comes from Wolbachia endosymbiont of Drosophila bocki, assembly GCF_028982005.1. Classification (NCBI taxonomy): domain Bacteria; kingdom Pseudomonadati; phylum Pseudomonadota; class Alphaproteobacteria; order Rickettsiales; family Anaplasmataceae; genus Wolbachia; species Wolbachia endosymbiont of Drosophila bocki. The sequence continues at coordinate 5,661 of NZ_JAPQLG010000204.1, forward strand.
GGAAGTGAGGGAATTACTGAGTAGATACGGATTTCCAGGGGATGAAGTGCCTGTGGTGGTTGGTTCAGCACTCAAGGCGCTGGAGGATGACAGCAGCGAATATGGAAAGAAATCAATAGACAAATTGATGGAAAAGTTAGATGAATATGTAGCGGTTCCACCAAGGCCTGTGGATTTACCATTTTTATTGCCAATCGAAGATGTATTTTCGATATCGGGGCGAGGAACAGTGGTAACAGGAAGAATAGAGAAGGGAGAGATAAAGGCGGGAGAAGAGATAGAGATAATAGGTCTGCAAGCGACGCAAAAGACGATATGCACAGGTGTTGAGATGTTTAAGAAGTTGCTGGATAAGGGAAGTGCAGGACTCAATGTAGGAATATTGTTAAGAGGAACAAAAAGAGAAGAAGTGGAGAGAGGGCAAGTATTAGCGAAACCGGGGACGATAACACCGCATAGAAAGTTTAAGGCGGAGGTTTATGTATTAAAGAAAGAGGAAGGAGGAAGGCATACACCATTTTTTGCGAATTACCAGCCACAGTTTTATTTAAGGACAACGGATGTAACTGGGAGCATAAAATTGCTAGATGGGAAGGAGATGGTAATGCCAGGAGATAATGTGAGTGTAGAAGTAGAATTGCAAGTACCGATAGCAATGGATAAGGGATTGCGTTTTGCGATAAGAGAAGGCGGTAGAACTGTTGGTTCTGGTGTTGTTTCTGAAATTTTGGAGTGAG
>NZ_JAPQLG010000205.1:0-2069 GCF_028982005.1 Wolbachia endosymbiont of Drosophila bocki
CTTAGACGAAGGTTCAAAAATAAAAAACAGCAAATAAGCAACCGAGTTGTGGCTCCGAACACATTGGATCAAAATTTTACTACTGATCAGCCAAATAAAGTTTGGGATTACCTACATAAAAACTAAAGAAGGTTGTTGGCGGCAATAATTGACCTATATTCACGCATGGTGGTTAATGAGTAACATGATAATTAGTTATAGATTCTTTATTGATGGCCGTTGATAAACGCAAACCCGATAAAAATCTGCTGTTACATAGCGATCAAGGGTCACAGTATACCTCTCAAAATTACCAATTTCTATTGAATACAAAAAACATCATTTCCAGCATGAGCCATAAGGGCTGTTGTTACGATAACTCTGTTGCAGAAAAGTTCACTTAAAAGGGAGCTGCTTATTGATACTTCTCGCTCAACAAACCAGAACTGCCATATTTGAATACATAGAAATCTTTTATAACAAATAACGTAGACATTCTACTATTAACTATTGCATTCCTGCACAATTTATTCTCATGATAAAAACGTCTTAACTTTCTCTCTACTTTTTCTGGGTAAGGTCACCTCTTTAGGTGCTCCTTTTTTCTTTCTTATACACACAAAAATCATATAGAATTGTAAATACAGCTTTTTTATTCTGATGCTTTTCAATTCTATAGCTCTGGTTGTCTCTCTATTACTATTTTTCTACATTATCGTAAAAAAACTGAGCGAAAAGAAAGCAAACCTTGAGGGTAATTTATGTAAATTAGAGCAAGAACTTCAAGAAACAAAGCAAACTTTGCTTACGAAGAATGAAGAAATAGTTGATTTAAGGGTCAAAAGAGCAGAACTTGAAGTAACTCTGCAAAAAGAACGTGAGGAAAAGAAAAAGGAAATAGAATTACTAACAAAAGCAGAGGAGAGATTAACAAACACTTTTAAAGCGCTCTCTCTTGATGCTTTGCAAACAAATAACAATAATTTTCTGGACTTAGCAAAGGAAGTAATCGATAGTAAATTAAAAGAAACGGAAAGCAATTTCAAAAAAAGACAAGCAACGATCAACGAAGTTGTAACTCCAATAAAAGAAAAATTAGAAAAATTCGATAATGAAATACGTGAGCTAGAAAAGGAGAGGGTAGGGGCCTATGAAGGTTTAAAGGAGCAAATTGGAGCGCTGATGAACCAAACTTCCAACCTTGCTAATGCCCTGAGGAAACCTCACATTAGGGGCAAATGGGGTGAAATGCAACTCAAAAGAGTGGTAGAAATGGCAGGAATGATTGAGTATTGCGATTTTTTTACTCAGCCGTCAGTGATTGATAAAAACGAGAATAATTTATTGCGTCCTGATTTAATAATCAAAATGCCATCTGGAAAGCAAATAATAATAGATGCTAAAGTGCCGCTTGATTCTTACATGGATGCTATATCACAAAATGATTTGCAAATACAAAAGGAGAAATTAAAGAACCATTCCCTGGCAATAAAAAAACACATAAATGATTTGGGTAAAAAAGAGTATTGGAATCAATTTGAAAATACGCCAGAACTTGTGGTGCTTTTCTTAACAGGGGAGGGGGTTTTTAGCGCAGCACTGGAATATGAGCCTGCTTTGATAGAGATTGGAGTGGAAAAAAAAGTGATCATTGCAACACCGATCACTCTAATTGCGTTGCTGAGAGCAATAGCGTATGGATGGAAGCAAGAGATGATAGCTGAAAACGCAAAGAAAATCAGTGAACTAGGTCATATTTTATATGAGCGCATTTGCACAATGGGTGAAAACTTTGATAATTTGCGCAGGAGCTTAAAAAGTGCTGTTGATCATTATAATAAAACTGCTGGCTCTCTTGAAGCAAGGGTGTTTCCTGCTGCTCGAGAATTCAATAAGCTTGGTATACATGCAAAAAATAAAAGTTTAAGTGCTGCAAAGGAATTAGAGTCTTTACCACGCAGTTTACATACTGAGGAGCTGAAAGTAGATTAGGCATCTTAACAGGGAATGTTCAAAAAAGCATACGCGTCAAGTTAAGGAAATAAAGGTATGAAAGAGATAGAATAATAAGGTATAAGTTCTCCCAGATA
>NZ_JAPQLG010000206.1:0-5658 GCF_028982005.1 Wolbachia endosymbiont of Drosophila bocki
CTTAGACGAAGGTTCAAAAATAAAAAACAGCAAATAAGCAACCGAGTTGTGGCTCCGAACACATTGGATCAAAATTTTACTACTGATCAGCCAAATAAAGTTTGGGATTACCTACATAAAAACTAAAGAAGGTTGTTGGCGGCAATAATTGACCTATATTCACGCATGGTGGTTAATGAGTAACATGATAATTAGTTATAGATTCTTTATTGATGGCCGTTGATAAACGCAAACCCGATAAAAATCTGCTGTTACATAGCGATCAAGGGTCACAGTATACCTCTCAAAATTACCAATTTCTATTGAATACAAAAAACATCATTTCCAGCATGAGCCATAAGGGCTGTTGTTACGATAACTCTGTTGCAGAAAAGTTCACTTAAAAGGGAGCTGCTTATTGATACTTCTCGCTCAACAAACCAGAACTGCCATATTTGAATACATAGAAATCTTTTATAACAAATAACGTAGACATTCTACTATTAACTATTGCATTCCTGCACAATTTATTCTCATGATAAAAACGTCTTAACTTTCTCTCTACTTTTTCTGGGTAAGGTCAAATAGAGAATTTTACAAAAATCTATTTTTAACTTACAATCAATTATTACAATTTTAAACCTACAACTTATGTACAACAGACTTATAGTCAAATCTTTTTCAGTATTATGCATCTGTTTATTTGCTTTATACATAACACTGCCAAATTTCTTTGATAATAAGCTTTTTATTTCGAAAAAAAGAATAAACTTAGGCCTTGACCTGAAGGGAGGGGCATCTTTGCTTTTAAACATAGACTTAGACTTCTATTTTAAGGAAAAGCTAAGCATGCTAGCTAACGAAATAAAAGAGACATTGCTAACAAAAAATATTGAATCTAACGTACAAAATAGCGTTATAACTTTAAATAATATTGATGATTATAAAAAAGCATCTGTGTTGATTAATGCGATAAATCCAAATTTAGAGCTAAATAGAAAAGATTCTTCGATTCTCATTTCGTATAAACCCCATTATAAAAATCCTTTGATCAGTGAAGTAGCTGCAGAATCAATAAACAATGTCCAGCGCCGTTTGGACAAACTTGGCACAAAGGAAGTCAGCGTTCAAAAACAAGGGCAGAATAAAATATTAGTGCAGGTGCCTGGAGTAGAAGATACCAAGCAGATAAAATCTCTGCTTGGCAAAACTGCTAAGCTAGCTTTTCATTTGGCAAACACTAACATAGCCAAGGTGCAGGATATAGACCATGAAACCACTGTCATGCTCAAGGATTCTTTAGGTAATTCTTATCCAATATTCCGCAAAACTGAAATAGGTGGCGATTCGCTGGTTAACGCGTCAGTTAGATTCGGCAATTTAGGTAAACCAACAGTGCATTTTAAATTTGACAGCATAGCGAGTAAAAGATTCGCAAAAATCACTAAAGAAAATGTGGGAAAACCTTTTGCAATTGTTCTGGATAACACAGTCTTAACAGTACCTACAATACGTGAGCCAATTTTAAATGGAGAGGGAGAAATTAGCGGTAATTTCACTGAAAAACAAGCAAGCGAACTTGCAATACTTTTAAAATCTGGAGCACTGCCAGCACCACTTAAAATAATTGAAGAAAAAAACATTGGCCCAAGTCTTGGAGAAGAATCAATAAAGGCAGGGGAAATGGCAGCAACAATCTCTATTATAGCCGTGGCTTTATTTATAATTATCACTTACGGCAAATTAGGTGTATTGGCCTCTGTTGCGCTTTTTTCTAATGTAATTCTTATATTATCAATTCTCACTCTGCTTGAAGCAACTCTAACTTTACCTGGAATTGCCGGTATTGCACTTACTGTTGGTATGGCGGTGGATGCAAATGTTTTAATATTTGAGCGAATTCGTGAGGAAATCAAATCTGGCAAGAGAGTGGAACGTGCTATTGAAGAAGGGTTTAAAAACGCTATAAAGACAATACTGGATTCAAATATCACTACATTAATTGCTGCAGGAATAATGTTCATTATTGGCAGTGGAGCAATAAGAGGCTTTTCTGTCACTCTATCAATAGGAATTTTATGTTCGATGTTTTCTGCAATCACAGTCACAAAACTCCTGATAGAGTTGTGTATGAACCCGAAGGAACTAGTGCTTTGTTAGTCAACTACCTTCATTCCCACAACGTTATATCCTGAATCAACGTGCAAAATTTCTCCAGTAGTGCCACTACTTAAGTCGCTTAATAAGTATAACGCTGCCTTGCCAACATCCTCTATTGTAACATTGCGTCTGAGCGGAGAATTATTTCTATTCCATTCTGATATGGAGTGAAAATCGCTTATTCCAGAAGATGCTAAAGTTCTGATTGGACCAGCGGAAATTGCATTTACTCTGATATTTTGTGGCCCGAGATCACATGCTATATATTTTACACTTGCTTCAAGTGCCGCTTTACATAAACCCATAACGTTATAATTTGGCATAACTTTTTCAGCGCCATAATAAGATAAAGTAAGTAAACTACCACCATTTGACATCATTTTTTCAGCCCTTTGCGCTAAAGCAGTAAAAGAATAGCACGATATATGCATTGCATTGAGGAAGTTATCCAGTGAAGTATTGACATATTTACCATCTAACTCACTTTTATCGGAGAATGCTATTGCATGCACCAAAAAGTCAAGAGTACCCCATTTTTTCTCTATTATTTCGAAAGCGTTACCTATGATTTTTTCATTTGAAACGTCGCAGTGTAATATTAGCTCCACATTTAGTTCATCTGCTATTGGTGATAGTTTTTCTTTTATTATTTCATTCTGGTAGGTGATTGCAAGTTCTGCTCCGTGCTCTGAGAGAGTTTTTGCTATACCGTATGCTATTGATCTCTTATTTATTATTCCGGTTATTAATCCCTTTTTGCCTTGTAATAGACTTGTCGTCATAGAACTATCTGTTTTTTTATAATTTGGAATATTAACTAGGTAAAGTCAAGATATCACTATGTTTTAAAATATTTTTTGCAGTAACTTGAAGTCTATAAACAGTAATCTTGATTCTTCTACAACAAAGCCATCCCGTATGACATTTTGTCTATACCTAATTAAGCATATCAATAAGTAAGTAAATCTTAATATAACCTTATTATACTTATAAATACGCTGTATAGAATGAAAGTATGGATGATTTCATAATTGCAAGAAGAAAAGATGATGCTGTGGTATCTGTTTGTCAGGATAATAAGAAAAAAAACGTGTTAATTTTAGGGCTCAATCAAGTTGCAAGGGATTTGTTAAAATATGAAGAGGAGAATTTGCTTAATAAGCCATTAATTAATATCTTAAGCACAAGAGCAGCTGACAACGTGAAGAATTATTTAGAGTATACCGAAAATGGGCACGATTTACTTGATATATTACCTAAAGTGATAGATTTTTCCTTAATTGATGCTAAAGGAGAAGATATCAGGACAAAAGTAAAAGTTTTCCGCACTGCACAATTTGCCAGTAATAAAATAAATTATGAGCTATTAATACGTGATATCAGTTTGTCCCATAAACTAGGAATCTTTAGAGATAAATATCTAATGGGTAAAAAATATAAAAACCATGACTTATTCGATATACCGGGCAATGAGTCCACTATTCTAGAGTTATACGTTATATTAAATTTTGCCTTTCAACATCAAATTAATGCAGCTATAGGAGTGATTGGCTTAAATAGTAGCTGTAGTGAGACAAATAATGCACTGAAAGTTATCATAGAACATTTTTATAAAAATTGCCGTAGTGATGATTTTCTAGGGTATATTGATGAGAATAAAGTGCTTTTTGTTTTGATTAACTGCGATGTAAAAAGTATATCTAAAATAATTAATCATATACATTCTGCCATTAATAAGCAGTTATTAAAGCGAAAATTACCAAGTGTATCAATAATTTATGGGAATATAGCTCAAAAACAGGCAGCAAAATCTGCCAGCGGTGCCTTCTGAAAAGTTGTTTTTTATTTATATTGAGTTTAAACTTAAATTTTTATAAAGATTTAAGTTTTTTTATGAAGTTAAAGTACTACCTGGTAGCACTGCTTTCATCATTGTTTTTGCAGAATAGTGCTAGCTCTAAAACAATTTTGGATAAGGAAATATTTTATGCAGAACTAGACGGAAAAATAGATTTGAGATTCGGCTACGCCTTCAACAGAGATTCTTTCAATGCTAAGCCTAAGGATAAAACTTCAAGTTATTCATGCTTGCGCTTTCTTTATTTACAGCAAGTTTATCCAAATACTCAAATGGGGGTTAATGTTAAGGCAGGGGTTTCTGGTATTGCAAACCTAAAAGCGTTAGACATAGAAAAGTTAGACATGGAGGAATGGTATTTTATCATAAAAAACCAGGAACTTGGATCAATTGAATATGGTAAAAGAAGTTTAGTTGGTCAGAGCATGTTAATTAACACTTCAAAAATTTATGCAGCTGCTGGAGGAGTAAATGGTCATTGGACAAACTATGCAAATTTGCGCGGTGATCATAAAAAAGATGGTGACCCTGGATATGATCAAGACAAGGTGTTCTGGGTCAAGCCCAATATTTATAGCGATTATAATGAACTCGAACTAGGGTTAAAACAATCATCAATTAACTACATCTCCCCTGAAATCTATAACTTTCAACTCGGATTCAGTTATGTTCCAGGAAAAAATAACTTACAGTACAGCAATTTAATTGCTGCTGGCCTTTCCTATAAAAACAGCTTGTCAGATGATATAGGTTTTACTACTGCCTTAACTGGTGAATTTGCAAGAGAAAATTTAACTGATTGCTCAGATGGAACTTCTAAAAATTATGAATGCCGCAATCAATTACTACACTGGAATTTTGGTTTGAAGCTAAAATTGTTCGATCTTGATTGCATTTTTTCGTATGGTAATGGTGGTAAATCTGGTGAGAAGCGTAATCCTGAAACAAATAATACGTATTATATGAATGCAGGTATCGCTTACCGTTCTGATTCTTACGAATCGAGCTTAACATATTTTAGTAGTGGTAGGGATATTGCAGGCGAAGGTACAAACGAGTTAACATCATATGCTTTAAGTCTTGAAAATTCTCTTTTTTTAGGTACTTCATACTATTTCGATATTGTAAAGTTTAGTACAAAAGAGCCTGAAATAGAAAATAACAACTCTGGTTATGTGTTCTTGGCTGGACTGAAATTAAGTTTTTAATATTGCCTCCTTCCAACACTCTTTTCTGTCATCCAAGGTAACCGTTCACAGATTTCCACTTAATTTTTCAATCTCACTCATGGAGAGGCCAGTAAACTGACCTTACCCAGAAAAAGTGGAGAGAAAGAAAAGAGTTTTTTTGGGTAAAATAAAATTTTGGAGGATTAGAAATGGTAAGAGAATATACAGCAGAATTCAAATTGGAAGCTGTTAAACTGGCAAATGAACAAAGAAAGGCAGGTCAAACAATTACAAAAATAGCAAAGGATTTAGGAATAAAGGGTGGTTTATTAGGAAAATGGATAAAGAAACACAACGAAAAAAAGTCGGCAGCAGATGCATTTCCAGGTAGAGGTAACATGGCTCCTTACGACAAAGAGAGGTTTGATTTACAAAGCAAGAGTAACAAGGGAAAGAGACATTTAAAAAAAAGCCCTGGCCAGTCAAAAAGAG
>NZ_JAPQLG010000207.1:0-3357 GCF_028982005.1 Wolbachia endosymbiont of Drosophila bocki
ATTGTTCATTGAAAACTGGATATTGAAGTAAAAAAGTAATCAAAACAAACCGAGAACACCGCGTTGAAGAGTTAATTAACTGTTCGAAGCTTATTTTATTGACTAACCTTCTATCGCTAGAAGAAGTGGTCAAGACCCAACCGTAAGGTTGACAAGGTTAAGTGAATAAGGGCGCACGGTGGATGCCTTGGCATTAGGAGCCGATGAAGGACGGGACTAACACCGATATGCTTTGGGGAGCTGTAAGTGAGCTATGATCCAGAGATTTCCGAATGGGGAAACCCAGCATCTTTTATAGGATGTTACTTTCCAGTGAATACATAGCTGGTTAGAGGTAGACGCAGAGAACTGAAACATCTAAGTACCTGCAGGAAGAGAAAGAAAATTCGATTCCCTGAGTAGCGGCGAGCGAAACGGGAAAAGCCCAAACCAACAAGCTTGCTTGTTGGGGTTGTAGGACTCCGTTGTGGTAGTCTGTCAAGATAGTCGAAGGACTTGGAAAGGTCCGCCAAAGTGGGTAATAGCCCCGTAGACGAAATGTTGGCAACACCTAGGAGGATCCTGAGTACGGCGGAACACGAGAAATTCCGTCGGAATCCGCGGGGACCATCCCGCAAGGCTAAATACTCCCTAATGACCGATAGTGAACCAGTACCGTGAGGGAAAGGTGAAAAGCACCCCGGAAGGGGAGTGAAATAGATCCTGAAACCGTGTGCCTACAACAAGTCAAAGCCCGTTAATGGGTGATGGCGTGCCTTTTGTAGAATGAACCGGCGAGTTACGATTGCATGCGAGGTTAAGGTGAAGAGCCGGAGCCGCAGCGAAAGCGAGTCTGAATAGGGCGATTGAGTATGTAGTCGTAGACCCGAAACCATGTGATCTACCCATGGCCAGGTTGAAGGTGTGGTAAAACGCACTGGAGGACCGAACCCACGTACGTTGAAAAGTGCGGGGATGAGCTGTGGGTAGCGGAGAAATTCCAAACGAACTTGGAGATAGCTGGTTCTCTCCGAAATAGCTTTAGGGCTAGCGTCGAAGTTGAGAATGATGGAGGTAGAGCACTGTTTGGACTAGGGGCCCATCTCGGGTTACCGAATTCAGATAAACTCCGAATGCCATTCATTCATATTCGGCAGTCAGACTGCGAGTGATAAGATCCGTAGTCGAAAGGGAAACAGCCCAGACCACCAGCTAAGGTCCCAAAATATATGTTAAGTGGAAAAGGATGTGGGGTTGCACAGACAACTAGGATGTTGGCTCAGAAGCAGCCACCATTTAAAGAGTGCGTAATAGCTCACTAGTCGAGTGACCCTGCGCCGAAAATGTACCGGGGCTAAACATATTACCGAAGCTGTGGATCACACCTCTGGTGTGATGGTAGGAGAGCGTTCTAAGGGCGTTGAAGGTCGATCGTGAGGACGGCTGGAGCGCTTAGAAGTGAGAATGCCGGTATGAGTAGCGAAAGACGGGTGAGAATCCCGTCCACCGTATGACTAAGGTTTCCTGGGGAAGGCTCGTCCGCCCAGGGTTAGTCGGGACCTAAGCCGAGGCCGAAAGGCGTAGGCGATGGACAACAGGTTGATATTCCTGTACCAGTTGTTTTTGTTTGAGCAATGGAGGGACGCAGGAGGCTAAGGAATGCATGCGACTGGAAGTGCATGTCCAAGCAGTAAGTCTTGAGTAGAGTCAAATGCTTTACTCTGTACGGACAAGCTGTGATGGGGAGGGAAATAATAGTACCGAAGTTCCTGATGTCACACTGTCAAGAAAAGCTTCTAGTGAGAAAACAACTGCCCGTACCGTAAACCGACACAGGTAGTCGAGGAGAGTATCCTAAGGTGAGCGAGCGAACTCTCGTTAAGGAACTCGGCAAAATGACCCCGTAACTTCGGGAGAAGGGGTGCTGACTTCGGTCAGCCGCAGTGAATAGGCCCAAGCGACTGTTTATCAAAAACACAGGTCTCTGCAAAATCGAAAGATGACGTATAGGGGCTGACGCCTGCCCGGTGCTGGAAGGTTAAGAGGATGGGTTAGCTTCGGCGAAGCTCAGAATTGAAGCCCCAGTAAACGGCGGCCGTAACTATAACGGTCCTAAGGTAGCGAAATTCCTTGTCGGGTAAGTTCCGACCCGCACGAAAGGCGTAACGATTTGGGCACTGTCTCAACGAGAGACTCGGTGAAATTTTAGTACCTGTGAAGATGCAGGTTACCCGCGACAGGACGGAAAGACCCCATGGAGCTTTACTGTAGCTTGATATTGAGTGTTTGTACCACATGTACAGGATAGGTAGGAGCCGATGAAACCGGAACGCTAGTTTCGGTGGAGGCGCTGGTGGGATACTACCCTTGTGTTATGAACCCTCTAACCCGCAGCCCTTATCGGGCTGGGAGACAGTGTCAGGTGGGCAGTTTGACTGGGGCGGTCGCCTCCTAAAAGGTAACGGAGGCGCCCAAAGGTTCCCTCAGAATGGTTGGAAATCATTCGCAGAGTGTAAAGGCAGAAGGGAGCTTGACTGCGAGACTTACAAGTCGAGCAGGGACGAAAGTCGGGCTTAGTGATCCGGTGGTTCCGCATGGAAGGGCCATCGCTCAACGGATAAAAGCTACCCTGGGGATAACAGGCTTATCTCCCCCAAGAGTCCACATCGACGGGGAGGTTTGGCACCTCGATGTCGGCTCGTCGCATCCTGGGGCTGTAGTCGGTCCCAAGGGTTGGGCTGTTCGCCCATTAAAGCGGCACGCGAGCTGGGTTCAGAACGTCGTGAGACAGTTCGGTCCCTATCCGTCGCGGGCGTTGGAAATTTGAGAGGAGCTGTCCTTAGTACGAGAGGACCGGGATGGACTTACCGCTGGTGTACCAGTTGTTCTGCCAAGGGCATTGCTGGGTAGCTATGTAGGGAAGGGATAAACGCTGAAAGCATCTAAGTGTGAAGCCCACCTCAAGATGAGATTTCCCATTTCTTTAAGAAAGTAAGACCCCTGAGAGATGATCAGGTAGATAGGTTGGAAGTGGAAGTACAGTGATGTATGGAGCGGACCAATACTAATCGGTCGAGGACTTAACCAAAAGAAATAAAATAAAAGATCTTGGTCAATTTGATTACAACTTCAATCCAGTTTTGAGTGAACAATCACTCAAGTAAATACAACAACACCCAGTGTGGTGGCGATAGCGAGAAGGATACACCTGTTCCCATGCCGAACACAGAAGTTAAGCTTCTTAGCGCCGATTGTAGTGAAGGGTTTCCCTTTGTGAGAGTAGGACGTCGCCACGCTAATTATTCCGGCATAGCTCAGTTGGTAGTAGCGCATGACTGTTAATCATGATGTCGTAGGTTCGAGTCCTACTGCCGGAGT
>NZ_JAPQLG010000208.1:0-6255 GCF_028982005.1 Wolbachia endosymbiont of Drosophila bocki
CTTTTTCATTCCAGCTAAACCTGTCTAATTCATCGTAGGCTAACTTTATTATTGGTGCTTTTTCTGCTATTTTCCTTAAGTCTTCTTCCGTAGTTTCATCTGCATATTTGAAGAAAAATAACCAACGATCCACTATGCTTTCTAGCTGTTCTTCCTTATTCTTAGGAAATTTAGGTAGTTCAATAAATACAAATTGAAAATCTTTTAAGTCATGCTCATTGGTTTTCTCATCTCTTATAGTGTGGCTGGATATATAATCAAGCTTATCAGGAAATAAATTACAATTAGAGATAGCAATAAAGAAAACCTTCTTTAAATCAATGTACTTACCAGATTTATCAGCTTGCCTTGAGCAAGCCTTAGCAGCATATAATTGAGCTCGTTTTTCGAAGCCTTTATCGCGAGTGAGCTGCATTTCAATCACATACCTAGCCCCACTAGAGTCCCTGCAAAGAACATCAACTATACTTTGCTTATCAGAGGCAATTTCAGGATCCATTATAGTACTGAGGAATTCCACTTCTTGTATAGTATTTATCTCGGTAAACCCTAAAATATCATTCAAAAAATGTATGAGAATATTCTTATTTTTTTCAGTGCCAAAGATTCTTTTAAAGGTTAAATCCAGCTTAGGGTCGAGAAACTTAGATAAAGCCATAGCCAAAGTGCTTAAAAATATTAATAATTATACACTATTATTAACAATTATTCAACCATATTTTTGAAGATAGCTATGCCGCCGCGAACCGTCATACCGCCGCGGTATCTCTAGATCCCGCTAACAAGCAGCGGGATGACGAATTACTTAACCGTCATACCACCGCGAACCGTCATACCGCGATTCATTCGCGGTATCTCGGCATAGATTCCGCTAACTAGTAGCGGAATGACGATTGTGCATCGTGCTTTGCTAAAAAAAATCACAGAATACAGTCTGGTTACATTACTCTAGCTATACGCAACAACTTTACTTTCAACAACTTTATTAGCAATAATACGACTTCCATAATCAATATTTATTATATCAGATAGTGAATTAATATCAGTATAACTACCAAAACTTTCCATTGTTGATTCCACTACCTCTACTATTTTTAAAAAGCCGATTCGTGACTTCAAAAATTCATTAACAGCTATTTCATTTGCAGCATTGAGCACAATACTGTTTGTTTGTGGAGCAGAAGAGTTTAACACTGCCATGCTAAGCTTTAGCGCAGGAAAACGCTTATGGTCTGGTTCTTGAAAGGTCAATTTTCCTTGCTTTGTTAAATCTAATTTACGATTTAAAGCTGATCTTTCCGGCCAAGATAGAGCATATGAAATAGGAATTGCCATGTCAGTTTCTGCAAGCACAGCAAAGTTGAACCCATCCTTATAAGTTACAATTCCATGTACTATTGACTCAGGATGCACTATTGCTTCAATTTTATCCGGGCTGATGTTAAACAAGTTATGTGCTTCTATTATCTCTAGTGCCTTATTCATCATTGTTGCGCTATCAACCGAGATTTTCTTTCCCATATTCCAAGTGGGGTGACTAAGCGCCTGATCTACCATGATATTTCTTAATTGCTCAAGGCTATAATTTAAGAATGGTCCACCAGAAGCAGTAAGTATGATCTTTTCTACGCATTTGTCGTCATTTTGCAAAATTTGAAAAATTGCATTGTGCTCAGAGTCAATAGGGATTATTTGTACATTTTTTTCTTTAGCTTTTTTGAGTAATAACTTTCCACCGCAAACAATGCTTTCTTTGTTTGCCAATGCAATGACTTTGGTACCGCTTTCTATAACTTCCATAACTGGCCCAAGGCCTGCAATGCCAACTATTGCAACAACTGAGAGATCAACAGGTATGGTAGCAATATTTGTAGCACCAATTGCTATTTTTACATCTGTACCAAGTAAACTTTCTTTCAAATCTTTGTAAAACCTTTCATCGGAGATAGCAACATATTTTGCATTTAGCAGTTTTGCTTGGTGTACCAGTAGAGCAAAGTTCGAATGGGCACTTAGTGCTTCCACTTGGTATTCTTCTTTTCTCTTTGAGAGCAAATCTACAGTCCTTTTTCCAACACTTCCTGTTGACCCTAAAACTGAAACCTTTTTCACTAAGACAAACTCATGTTAATTATAACAACAGCAACTTTTCTTATTAGGCCTTCTCGCATACTATTCAGCAGTTTTTAAGCGTTTAACCAAGTTCATGCCCGTGGTCATCACCAACAGATGGTGAAGGACCAGGTGAAAAAGATTGACCATGGTGATCACCTGCATCATGCATGTCTTGCAAACCACCAGCATTATGAGCCATTTCATTATTGGCATGAGGGTAATCATCTGAGTGAGGTCCCTCATCACCATGAGCCATATCCATTCCTTCTGATGGCATATCTTCCCCACCTCCACCTGAAAAATATTCTGCAAGGCCTTCAAGAAATTTTATGCCAAACATATTACCTGATTTTCCAAACAGCGTTACTAGACTACTACCACTCACCAAACCTTCAAACACGTTACTATAAGCAGCAATTGCTCCTTCATGAAAGTTGAACAACCATTTCATTCCATCCACGACTGTTGAAACAGAGTCACTATGACCAAGACCAAAACCACTTTTCTCACCAGCAGCCTCTTGGTGTTGCTGCTGCGCTTGCCATTCTGCAATATTTGGACCTTGAGCTTCACTCATAAATTTTTACTCTCAACCTTAAGCTATTATTTTATCACAAATATTGCAAAATATCAATAGAGCTTTTGAATATAGCTAATACAAACAATTTCTGTCATCCTATATATAGCTAAACTGACTTACGACAATTTGAAAAACGACAAATTCGTCATTCCGCTACTAGTTAGCGGAATCTATGCCGAGATACCGCGAATGAATCGCGGTATGACGTGTTAGCTATAGGATCCAGTTTGAAAAAAATCTGAATTCCAATGTCCACTACCTTTTACAAAGTTAAAACTTAAAAATATGACTGTTAGCAATAGTGTATATATCTTTAGCTATATATAATGAATGAATTTTTTTATATATTCGTTATTAGTATTTTGTATTTCCTGAACAGTTCCATGGGAAATGATCTCCCCTTCATATAATACTGCTATTTTATCAGCTATTTTAAATGCGCTATGAATATCATGTGTAATCGTGATAATTGTAGGGTTAAGATCTCTAGACAATTTTATTATTATCTCGTTTACTATATCTGACATAATTGGGTCCAATCCTGAAGTTGGTTCATCCAAAATAATGATTTCTGGATTGTGTGCAATCGCCCTTGCAAGTGCCACTCTTTTTTTCATTCCACCTGATAGCTCTATTGGAAACATATCTGCTATGCTTCCCTCCAGTCCAACATCACTTAACTTCTCGATTGCTAGCTGTTTTGCCTCTTTTTTGCTGATATTAAAGCGCTTTTTATAATTAAAAGATATATTTTCCCACACTGTAACGTAGTCAAATAAAGCGGAATTTTGAAATAAAACCCCAAATTTATTTTTGCTTTTACTATTTATTTTAACAGACCCTGAGTCTGGAGCAAGCAAGCCGATAATTGTTTTTGTTAATACAGATTTGCCGCTTCCTGAGCCACCAAGTATGACTAATGATTCCCCTTTTAATATATCAAAATTTAGATCTTTTAGTACTGTCCTATCATCAAAAGATAAGCTTAAGTTCAATATTGATATTATGGGGTTACGCATGTATCAAAGTAATCATGTAGTTTGCTAAAATGATCAGTATGGACGATAAAACAACAGTTGATGTTGTAGCAACACCTACTCCTCGTGCACCTTCTTTGCAATGGTAACCGTAATAGCAGCTTGAGACAGAAATTATGGCGCCAAATACAGTCGCTTTTATTAGCCCAGTTATAAAATCATACGTATTAAAGAACTGAGCTGTGTGTTTAATGTATATATTTAAATTGTGGTTAAATTCGAAGACTGCAGTGATACATCCTCCAAATATTCCTATTAAATCTGCACATACTGTAAGTATGGGAAATACTATGATTAACGCTAAAATCCTTGGTGCAATTAAATATTTAAAAGGGTTGATGTTCAAGGTTGTAAGTGCATCTATTTGCTCGGTGATGCGCATTGTACCAATTTCTGCTGCAACTGATGATCCAACCTTTCCTACCATTATTAAGCTGATCAAAACTGGTCCTAACTCTTTAATGATAGTGATCGTAACAAGTTTGGGTATTATCTGTTCTTGGTTAATTAATGGGTCACTCAAGCTACTTTGTAAAACTATTGCCGCTCCTATAAAAACTCCAGTGAGCCCAACAATTGGCAGAGAGAAAAAGCCTATCTCTATAATTTGTCTTGCTATGTTGCTAAAATAATATGGTGGCACAAGGCAGTGGTATAGAGATTGAATAAAAAATATGAATGCACTACCAAGCCTTAACAAAAAATTGATAAAGTACCTACCAATTATTCTAACACTATTTATATCAAAAAAGCTCACTTTGTATTCATTTTAGCTAGAGGTTAGTCTTACTGATTTTATTAAAATTTTTATTAACTTTATCGCAAAGTATAGCTGAGATATGTTTTAAGTTCAACATACTTGATATTTTAATTTAAAGCTCATATAGCTAACCCAAGAAAGGGTTCCCTACGTCATACCGCCGCGGTATCTCAGCATAGATCCCGCTAACAAGCAGCGGGATGACGAAATTTTGCGATTATTAATCAGTAAATTTTACCTGTGTTAGTTATAGTCCTTACACTATCCTACATACTCGGTTCAATACCGTTTAGCTTAATTATTACAAGAATAAAAGGGATAAACTTAAGAGAAGTAGGTTCAGGAAACATTGGTGCTACAAACGTTGCAAGGACGGGAAATAAATTTCTTGCTGCTTTGGCATTATTTCTGGATTCCTTCAAGGGATTTATTGCCGTTTATATAGCACAACAATTTTGTGATAATAACGATTTTTATATATATGTATCTGCAATTTTAGCAGTTTTAGGACACATGTTTCCTATTTGGCTAAAATTCAGTGGAGGAAAGGGCGTTGCAACCACTCTAGGGATACTGATAGCATTTAACATTGATATTACTTTAGTATTCGTAATAATTTGGATAATAGTTTTTCTTGCCTTTAGATACTCTTCCCTTGCTTCACTCAGTGCTACTTCAACGGCTGTAGCATGGTCCTTTTTTTTTCAGAGGAATTTGTTCTTAACATTACTAATTATAGGAGCACTGGTCTTCCTAAAACACCACAGAAATATTGTGAATCTTCTGCAAGGTAAGGAAAATAAATTTTTATAAGTGTGCTGACTCTGTTGCTATATTACTAACAGATACTTCATGCGAGAAACGACTTGAGACTACTTCTTCTACTTCTTTTATCATTTCTTCCATGTTTTTTCCACTTTTCTTACATGCATCATCAAGTGCTAATTTTAGTTTACGTATATCATTCTCTTCTAGCATCTTATTCATTTCTTTTTTCGTTATCTCTAATTTTTTTAGTAAGATGTTCTCCATTATCTCTCTCTCATCACCTTCATACTGGCCACTTAGTCTGCTATATGCAATGCAACACTTCTTTTCTCGCGGCAAGGTTGACAGACCCCGCAATGTAACATCCACTTGAACTTCTATAGAGTTAACTTCCCTAGCCTTTTCAGCAGCTTCTGACCTAAATTTCTCAACTTCTCCTATTATTATTTTGTTAGCTATTCTTTTAGCTCCATCCAAAGATGAATCCTTGAGAGAAAAATCTGTCTCGAGTAGATCTCGATTTAATAGCTCTAAGAATACTTTTTTTCCGATGTTTTCGAGTAAACTTTCTTGGTCACCTAAACCATGCTCCTGCAGTTTATTTCTCATGTGCTGAACCAGCTCACAACATTGTAATTTATTTAACTTTATAGAGCTAATATTTTTCATTAACGTCAGCACAATTTGTTCACTATATTGAGAAGTAATACTCAATAATTTTCTCATTAAAGGAATACTTACTTCTGAAATAAAATCATCAACTATTTTTTGACTTTCATCATCTTCATAACCATTTTGAACGTCATACCAAGCCTTAAAAATTTCTTTATTGTTTTTCTTGTTTTTTAACCTGTCTAACATGAACTTACGTGCTTCATTTTGTGCTCCTGGAAGTAATATTTGCCTAGGAGGAGTAAATCCAATTTCTGGATCAGGATGAATACCCTCTAGCGTGCTTAACATTCTATAGATAATACCGGTGAAGCAAGTGTTAG
>NZ_JAPQLG010000209.1:0-10426 GCF_028982005.1 Wolbachia endosymbiont of Drosophila bocki
CTTTTTCATTCCAGCTAAACCTGTCTAATTCATCGTAGGCTAACTTTATTATTGGTGCTTTTTCTGCTATTTTCCTTAAGTCTTCTTCCGTAGTTTCATCTGCATATTTGAAGAAAAATAACCAACGATCCACTATGCTTTCTAGCTGTTCTTCCTTATTCTTAGGAAATTTAGGTAGTTCAATAAATACAAATTGAAAATCTTTTAAGTCATGCTCATTGGTTTTCTCATCTCTTATAGTGTGGCTGGATATATAATCAAGCTTATCAGGAAATAAATTACAATTAGAGATAGCAATAAAGAAAACCTTCTTTAAATCAATGTACTTACCAGATTTATCAGCTTGCCTTGAGCAAGCCTTAGCAGCATATAATTGAGCTCGTTTTTCGAAGCCTTTATCGCGAGTGAGCTGCATTTCAATCACATACCTAGCCCCACTAGAGTCCCTGCAAAGAACATCAACTATACTTTGCTTATCAGAGGCAATTTCAGGATCCATTATAGTACTGAGGAATTCCACTTCTTGTATAGTATTTATCTCGGTAAACCCTAAAATATCATTCAAAAAATGTATGAGAATATTCTTATTTTTTTCAGTGCCAAAGATTCTTTTAAAGGTTAAATCCAGCTTAGGGTCGAGAAACTTAGATAAAGCCATAGCCAAAGTGCTTAAAAATATTAATAATTATACACTATTATTAACAATTATTCAACCATATTTTTGAAGATAGCTATGCCGCCGCGAACCGTCATACCGCCGCGGTATCTCTAGATCCCGCTAACAAGCAGCGGGATGACGAATTACTTAACCGTCATACCACCGCGAACCGTCATACCGCGATTCATTCGCGGTATCTCGGCATAGATTCCGCTAACTAGTAGCGGAATGACGATTGTGTATCGTGCTTTGCTAAAAAAAAAATCACAGAATGCAGTCTGGTTACCTTAATTAGAAGTTTAGCTTTAACTTTAAATGGACTACTCAACCGTGACAGACTTAGCTAAATTTCTTGGACAATCTGCATCTAACCCTTTTTTTGCTGCAGTAAAGTAAGCAAGGAATTGCATAGCAACACTGTAGATGATTGGAGAGATAAAATTATCAGTGTCTGGAAGTTGCACCACATCTGCGCAAACTCCCCTTAGGAATGGCGCTCCTTGTTTATCACTGAAGGCAATTACTTTGCCTTTTCTTGCAATAATCTCTTGTATATTAGATAGCGTTTTAAAGAATAAATCATCATAAGGGATAATTGCTATAATAAGCACAGTAGAGTCTATTAAAGCAATAGAACCATGCTTCATTTCTCCCGCTGCAATACCAGTTGTATTGATATATGAAAGCTCTTTTATTTTCAATGCGCCTTCCATTGCAACTCCGTATGAACTTCCTCTGCCGATTAAAATAACGTTATTGTGTTCTAATATACTGCCCGATATATGTTGTATTTTCATCACATTCAAAACGTGCTCAACATACTCGGGAATAGAATTGATAGCACTGCTTAGCTGTTTTATTCTCTCTCCACCCAGTATACCTTTTATTTTTCCAAGCTCCACGGCAAAGCATGCTAAAGTTGCAAGTTGCGCAGAAAAGGTTTTTGTTGAAGCAACACCAATTTCTGGCCCAGCAAGAGTATGTAACACAATATCTGAGATCTTTTCAATGCTGCTGCTAAATGTATTAGTTATACTTATGATTGTTTGCTTCTGTGATTTCGCATAACGCAGCGCTTCTATGGTATCTGCAGTTTCGCCAGATTGAGAGATAAATAACCCAATGCTGCCTTCTTCCAGCTTGACGTTGCTATACCTAAATTCTGATGAGATTTCTAGATATACTCGAACTTGAGCAATACTTTCCAGCCAATACTTCGCTATTAGCCCAGCAAAATAAGATGATCCGCATCCAACTATAGTAATGTGATTCAGTTCAGAGAATAATTTTTTGTTGACCTCTTTGTATTGCTTGTAAAATTGATTTATTGTTTTGTTTAATGCACGCGGTTGCTCAAAAATCTCTTTTAACATGAAGCTAGGGTAACCATTTTTGCTAATTAGAAAATCACTTGGACTACTATTTTCTATACTGCGTTTAACTTGTGTACCATTGTTGTATATACTAACTCCACTAGATTTTATCACTGCAATGTCATCATCTTCCAAATGCGATATTTTTTCCACAAATGCACTTAAAGCATTAGAGTCAGATGCAGCAAACACTGTGTTACAGTTATAGCCTATTGCTAAAGGCAAATTTCTCTTCGCAACAAATAAGGCGTCTGGATATTCTGCAAATAATAGGACCAAGGCAAATGAGCCATGTAAGTTGTTTAAACACTTAAATAGAGAATCAACTGGCGACAATCCTTCATCAAGATATAAGGTTAGCATGTTTGGTATGATCTCTGTGTCAGTGTCAGTATGGAATGACATTCCCCTTTCTTCTAGACCCTTTTTTAGCAGATTGTAATTCTCAATTATGCCGTTATGAGCAACAACAACATTATTTGTACGAATGGGGTGAGCATTTTTAAGGCCTGGGACTCCATGTGTAGCCCAGCGAGTATGTGCTATACCAACTGTACTGTGAGACATCTTGCTGTCATCAACAACTTCACATAACCTTTCGACTTTACCTTCTGATTTTTTGACTTCTATCTCGCCTTCGTTATTTATGATTGCTATACCTGAAGAGTCATATCCCCTATATTCCAATTTTTGTAACCCAGTTAGTAAAGTTGGTATTACTGAATCACCGCTACTTACTACACCAAATATTCCGCACACAAATGGATCACCAAATGAACTTTCTTTTAAAGTTATGTAGCATTTTTGCCTTTATCATCTTTTCCATTTTTACTTTCCTCTGGTGGTTGATTTTTATTCTTTTTATCACTCTTTTCGATTTTGCCTTTTTCAATTGGTTTAGCTGCTACTTTTTGAGTTTCTTTGCTTAAAACCTCAGATATAGCGGACTTTAGAACTTTTATCTCAACTTTTGGTGCTATTTCTATTATAAATTGTGCACTTGCTCCATCAACCTTGTTAACTTCACCTATTATTCCACCAGAAGTAATGACTGTATCACCACGTTTTATTTGATCTATCATCTTTCTATGTTCTTTTAGTTTTTTTTGTTGCGGGCGAATAATGAGAAAATAAAATACCACAAATATTAAAATCAATGGAGTAAAACTAGCAAAAGATGCGCCGATACTTGATGTATTGCTAGTTGCATCTGCTGCAAAAACTTCAGAAATGAGCATATTTAATCCTAATTGTTAATGACAAAAACAAACCTATTTAAGTATTAATTACAATACCATGCCATGTCAAGTTTGGTGAAGGCGTTTCTCAATACCAGCAATAATACTGCGAATTCTAAGTTATGCTGAAACTAACATGGCGGGAGTGATGAGACTTGAACTCACGACCTCATGCGTGACAGGCATGCGCTCTAACCAACTGAGCTACACCCCCCTAATTTCTTTTTAGCGTTTTCGGGCTTCAACTTTAAAGCTAATAAACATGTTGCCCTTTGTCAATATTTTTTGTTTGCGCTTTGCTGTCTTTTCTATTACCATGTAGATAATTTAATTTCACACATGGCTTGTACAAGTAGTCCCATTAGGGTTATGCCATGGAAGATAAACTATTTGGAGGAATGATATATGACAAATTTGCCTAAAGTCACTGTGCGTGATTTGGCTGAATCTGGTGTACATTTTGGTCACAAAATTAGTCGCTGGAACGCAAAAATGGCTCCATACATATATGGAGTGCATCAAGAAAATCGTATACATATAATTGATTTGCGAAAAACACTACCATTGCTACAGGTGGCCATGAAGGCTTTATATGACGTTGCATTTCAAGGTGGTCGCATTCTATTTGTTGGTACAAAGTTTCAAGCTTTTGATATTATTGCAAGCGAAGCGATTCGTTGTGGTCAATATTATGTGAATCATCGTTGGCTTGGTGGTATGCTTACTAATTGGGGCACTGTTTCTTCTTCGATAAAAACCTTGATGCAATATGAGAAAATATTAAATGACGAGGATAGCATTTTAACAAAGAAAGAATTGGGAAACATTGAAAAGAAAAAGCAAAAGCTTGATAAGGCGCTTGGCGGTATTAGAGAAATGGGAGCAATTCCTGATATCTTATTCATCATTGATACTAATAAAGAGCATATAGCGGTTAAGGAGGCTAAGAAGTTAGGAATTCCAATAGTTGCAATACTTGATACTAATTCTGATCCAGATGGTATTACTTATCTAATACCTGGAAATGATGACTCAAGAAAATCAATAGAGCTCTATTGTAAATTAGCTACCGACTCTATATTAGCTGGAATAGAGTCTGGTCTAGCAAAATCTGGAGTTAAGATTGATGATATAAGGGGTGATGAGTTTATTCAAGAAAAAGAAGATGGTATTGTGCAAACTAAAAGGAGACGTAGTAAAGTTTACAAAGAAGAAGAAAGGGAGGTAGTAACAAATGAAGATGAATCCAGATGATATAAGAGAATTACGTGATAGAACAGGGCTTGGCTTAAGTGACTGTAAAAAAGCATTGGAAAAATGTGATGGTGACATCAAGAAAGCCGTTGATAAGTTACGTACAATAGGTCTTGCTAAAGCTGACAAAAAATCTGGTAGAATAGCTTCAGATGGGCTCGTTGCTATGTGTTTGACTGAAAATTATGGTGCATTGGTTGAACTCAATTGCGAAACAGATTTTGTTGCAAGGAATGAGAAATTTATAGAGTTAGTTTCAAATTTAGCATCAATTGCTCATCAAGAACGCTGTACTAGCGTTGATGAGTTAAAAAATGCCAAGTATGAAAGCATTGGCACAGTGCAGGAAGCTATTATGAATGGTACATCAGTTCTTGGTGAGAAGCTAGAGTTAAGCAAGCTTTGTTACTTAGAAGCTAAGGGTGGAGTTATTGCTGGCTACGTACATGGTGATGTGTGTGGCTTAGGTAAGATTGGTGCTTTAATTGCATTGCAATCATCTGGTGATAAGGCGAAGCTACAAGAGATTGGGAAACAAATAGCTATGCATGTAGTTGCTATGAAGCCTGAAGCTTTGTCTATAGATGGTTTAGATCAAATGAAGTTGAAAAATGAACGTTCTATAATTGAAGAGCAAGTGAGGGGCTTAAATAAACCTGAAGAAGTAGCAAAAAAAATAGTAGATGGACGAATGGCTAAGTACTATGAAGAAGTTGTTTTACTAGAACAAAAGTTCATAAAGGATGATAAAATGAAGGTTTCTGATTTTATAAAATCAAGCGAGATGAGTGCTATTAAATTATCTAATTACAAGTTACTTGTTTTGGGTGGTGCAAACTAAATGGTAAAAAATGTTTCCCTTAATAAATGAAAAAAGCGAAATAAAATATTCCAGAGTGTTATTTAAAATTTCTGGTGAAGCTTTAATGGGGTCACAGTCTTTTGGCTATGATATGGGAATAATAAGCCAATTGTGCAAAGATATAGCTGATATTAACAGGCTTGGAGTTCAGGTATGTATTGTTGTTGGTGGTGGTAATATCTTTCGTGGCACATCTGCGTCTTTAAGTGGCTGTGAAAGAGCAAGTAGTGATTATATTGGAATGCTTGCAACTATAATCAATGCTTTAATTTTACAAAACTTTTTAGAAAAAAATTTAATAGCTTCTAGGGTATTATCTGCAATACCCATGGCCACTGTATGTGAACCTTACATAAGAAGGAAAGCTATTCGTCATTTAGAAAAAGGTAGAGTGGTAATTTTTGCAGCAGGCACAGGCAACCCATTTTTTACTACAGATACAGCTGCAGCCCTACGTGCTGTTGAAATGAATTGTGATGTTATTCTAAAGGGTACGCAAGTAAATGGTGTATACTCCGCTGATCCGAAAAAAAATGAGGATGCTGTAATGTATGATAGGCTTTCTTACACGGATTTATTGACTCGTGATTTAAAAGTTATGGATGCATCAGCAATTTCACTTGCTCGTGAGAATTCTATTCCAATTATAGTTTTTTCTTTGAAGGGAGAAAAAATAGTCAATATTATTAAGGGTCAAGGTACTTATACTATAGTTTCAGATTGTAAACATTAGGTAATTTATGTTAAATGAAATAAAAACTAAAACAAAGGACAGGATGCTAAAAACTATTCAGTCCTTTCATGATGATATCAAAGGTGTACGCACTGGTAGAGCTAGCGCATCGTTGCTCGATGGTATAGTTGTAAATATCTATGGTGGACATCAAAAGTTAAATCAGGTTGCAGGTGTTTCGGTTATAGATAACAAAACTCTATCAATTAAAATTTGGGATATTAATGTTGTCGGTGAAGTGAAAAATGCTATATTAAATGCCAACTTGAATTTAAATCCTGTTGTTGAGGGCAATACCATACGTATAGCTCTTCCGGACTTAACACAAGAAACCCGTGAAAAATTAGTGAAATTATTGCATCAGTTTGCTGAAAATGCACGGATTGCCATTAGAAATATACGTAGAGATATTATGGAAGAAACAGAAAAAATGAAGGAAAATAAAGAAATCTCAGAAGATGATTTTCATGGTGCTAAAAAGGAAATACAAAATATTACTGATAATAATATAAAAAAAATTGATGGTGAATTGTCCATCAAAGAAAAGGATATACTGAATCACTAAATGATATGGAGAAAGCTTACATAGCAAATGATGTCATTCCAGTGTTTGACACTGGAATCCAGTCTTTACTATACAACTATCTGATGCACTCGTTTGAAATCAAATTTCCTGGATCCCAGTGTCGGAGCACTGGGATGACACCAATTTTGCATTCAAGTATCAACTATTGGTGTCACCACAGTAACTCTCTTCCTGTCATGCAAGTAGCTGACACCTTCCAGGTGTCCATTGAAATCCAAAAAATTTCACTCAAGTCAAAATTAGGTTAAATTTAAATGTTGAATCAAGAATCTTTACCGAAACATTTAGCAATTATTATGGATGGTAATGGTAGATGGGCGAACAATCAAGGAAAGGTAAAAATTGATGGTTATAAAAAGGGCAGTGAAGTTGCATACGATATTGCCAAGTATTGTACGGACCTAACCATACCCTACTTAACTTTGTATGCATTCTCTATGGAGAATTGGCTTAGACCCAAAAACGAAACTGACTGTCTATTTGATTTATTTTACTCTGTTTTAACTAATGAAGATAAAGTCAATTTCATTTGCAACTGTAACATTAAGTTGAATTTTATTGGCAATTTAAGTCTATTATCCAGTAAAATATTGGATCAAATTAAAAAAGCAGAAGAAGTGACACATAAGAACGATGGTTTATTACTCACTGTGGCAGTCAGTTACGGAGCAAAGCAAGAAATTACACAAGCTATAAGCAATATTATAAAAGAAAATATTGCTTATGTATCAGAAGAGGAATTTGAAAAATTTCTGTATACTAAAGATTTGCCAAAATTGGATTTATTAATTCGCACTGGCGGCGAAAAAAGGTTAAGCAACTTTTTATTATGGCAAGCGGCTTATGCTGAATTGTATTTTTGTGATACTTTATGGCCTGATTTTTCTTGTCAAGATTTGAGTAAAGCATTAGAAGATTATACAAAAAGAGAGAAAAAATATGGTAGATAATAATTTTATAATTAGAATGTTGTCCTCAATAGTAATATTATTCATATTTTCCTTTGCTACATATTTTAGTGATTTATCGTTTTACCTATTGATTTTTTCAATAGCAGTTTTATCTTCTTTTGAATGGTATAATCTAACCCAAGGAAATAAAATTTTATACGTTTTTGCATTATTATTGATTGCACTACCAAGCGCCTCATTAATATATTTATATAATCTACCACAGGGAAAATACGCATTAGTATGGTTCGTCTTAACCATTTGGGGAATTGACGTTACTGCCTACCTATTTGGCAAGAATTTTGGTGGAGCTAAAATTTGCCCAATTCTTAGCCCTGGAAAAACTTGGACAGGACTTCTTGGTGCGATTTTAGCTGGAGTAGTGTGCACAATTTTTGGATCAATATTTTTTGGTCTATTTTCAATTTTTTATTCTCCAATCATTGGCCTTGCAATTGCTATTCTAGCGCAACTTGGCGATTTCACTGAGTCGCTTGTTAAAAGAGCTTACGGTGTTAAAGATAGTGGAAATATGATACCTGGCCACGGGGGAGTGCTCGACCGTATGGACAGTTTCATTTTTACCGCCCCTCTTACTGCTATTTACATAAGCTAAGTCTGCAGAAGTGCCATTAGAGCTCATCCCTAGTCAGCTCCCCAACCGCTTCCACAGTACAGTCATGGACAAACGTCTTTTCACAATAAGGGCAGGCTATTTCCTCTTCTTCTCCCATATCTAAATATATTAATGGATGGCCAGAACTCTCATCATTCTCATCACCATGACAACAAACTTTTCTATTATTAACCCTCACTTTTGACATGTTACTCCTTTAGCTTATAACATTTTATATATTAAATATACCTATCCAGAAATAAAAAACAACAAGCACTATTCTCCATTTTTTATCCTATTCAGGTTAATCAATTCGCTTTGAACGTCTTTTGATACAAATTTGCTAACATCTTCTCCTAATCTTGCTATTTCCTTTACAAAACTTGATGAGATAAATTGAGTATCTTCAGAAGCGGGAAGAAATATGGTTTCGATTTCAGGAAGAAGTTTATAATTTACCCAACTCATTTGAAACTCGTAATCAAAATCCGACACTGCTCTTAATCCTCTAATAATAACAGAAGCATTCTGCTCTTTGGCAAACTTCACTAGCAACCCATTAAAAGATATAACATCTGCATCAATTCCTAGTCCTTTGATTTCATTTTCAGCCATGCTTGTGCGTAGCTTTGTGTCAAAGGCAGTATGCTTATTAACGTTTTCTGCAACTCCTATTATTAATTTATCGACTAGTTTACACGCTCTTTTGATTATATCAATATGCCCAAAAGTTATAGGGTCAAACGTGCCAGGGTAGACTCCTATTTTGTCATTAATGTTCATCCTTTATTTTTATAAACTACTTTAAAAACTTTTGATAGACATAATAACATTTTTTATCTAAAAATAAAAGTATACAGTTGGCCTGATAGCTCAGTTGGTAGAGCAAAGGACTGAAAATCCTTGTGTCGCTGGTTCGATTCCTGCTCAGGCCACTTTCCTTTCTCACTAAATTTACCTTTTTGTTGTAAAACGTTCTATAATATGTTATGATATTGATATAAGTGTTGAGAGGGTAAACTATATGTATAAATATTATAGCAGAATATTTAATATCCTATTAATTATAGTTCTACTATTAAGCAATATTACTTATGCTGGCGTTAGTGAAAAACCGGCATCTCAACATGTAACCAGAAAAGAAGAACCAGCGTCAACTGTCTTGACGGCAGAAAATACAGTAAATAATGGCATAGTTGTTGGTTTGTTGAAAAAGGAAGGAGCATTTGGGCGTGAGGTATCTCAAATTTATGAGATATTCAATAATTTTGGAGTTAAAACCGTACTCATTGATTACAATAAAATAATTAACCTAACAGGAATCCAAGAAAAGTCGCTTATCTTTGCAAAACAAGATGAAGTGTTGGCGCTAGCACTAGACCGAATAAAAATTGAAGTTGCACGATTCATTAAAGAGCAAAAGATAAATAGAATATTTATTCTAAATGATCTTCATCAGCCAAAAACTCGCATTGCTGATTTTTACAACGATCTTGCTACTAAAGCAATTGTAAAAATAGTAGATGACAATCCTGCAATTCATTTACTTGGCATATGTGGTGGGTTACAAGACATTATGCGTGCAAAAGGAATTGAAGTAGCGGGTTATGAAAGACAGCAAAAGACCCATTTAATGTCAGCTCTTAATCCAAAGCAGGAAGATGTGCCTTTACAACAGATAAAGATTGTTCCAAATAGTCGTTTAGCAGAAGTAGTAGCCAAATTCCTAATACCTGATGAAAATGGTTGGTTTTCAACATATTTTCCAGATGCTCATTCAGGAGCAGTAAGTAATACACCAGAAAATAGAAGAAAATTGGAGTCACTTGGATATAAAGTTGCAGCATTTTCCAGTGAGGGGGTAATAGAGGCTATTGAAGATAAGCATGGTAATGTTCACTTTCAAAGTCATCCAGAAGCCCTTGTTGTGAAGTCAGATAAAAACCTCTATTTATCAAATCACAAGGAACGTCAAGTGTCTACACTAGTTGCTATAGCGATTATGAATGATTTTCTTTATCGTGCTTAATGGCTATAGCTTTAGGCTTACCGACGATTTGATAAACGATAGATTTGTCATGTATCCGTTCAGGCAATGGCGTCAACTTAAGGAAAAATATCAGCGATAGTGTATAAAATTTCTCTCCAAATTTTTT
>NZ_JAPQLG010000210.1:0-4251 GCF_028982005.1 Wolbachia endosymbiont of Drosophila bocki
GATATTCGCTATCTTTTTTATCTTTAATCCATCATAGCTAGCGATGCAACAAAGCCCACTGGGATCCAGGAATCTTGATTGGCACTAAATTGGTGAGCATAAAAGTGGCTAATCTTATGTTAAAACACAACATTTTTGATGGGGTTCGTGAAAGGCTCGATTCCAGACTGGAATGACAACTTAAATCGTTTGATGTTACCATAAAATAGCTTGTGTCATCACATTAGTAACACAACCTTCCTTAATAAAAATTCAACCAATGCTTGTGATAATTATATTAGCTAGTATTAGCTAGAACTAAAGGCAGAGGGTTATTAGTGAGGGATATATGGGCACTAACGATACACAACAAGAACACATTTATAATGAGCGCATTCAAGAAAATTTTCCTTTATTTGATAAAATAAAAAAGGAAGACGACCCAATTTATAATGCTAGAGTTGATTTTAACACAGTAAAGTTTTTAACAAAACACGCCAACTGGAATTGGGACGAAGAAGAAAACAAAGATAAAGCATATGGAGTTATTCTTCAGAAATGCGACAAGACAAAGAAAGCTGGACAAGAGCTTGAAAGTGAAGTTAAAGAAAGGTTGAAAGAGTATGTTGATGATGTTGCAGGAGTTTCAATATACGGTAATCACGCAAGTATTACGCTGGGAGATAACAAAAAAGAGTTTAAAATTAGCGAATTTTTAAATAGTGATTTTTGTGAGAAGAATGAAATCTCAGGATTTTCAACATTGCATAGTGATGGAAAGAGCGGAATGCATGGTTTTGTTGCCGAGGAAGAAGGGAAAAAAATAAGACATTATGTCGTAACTGATGGTTCGTATGAAATGACTTTAAAGTGGTATGCGGAGGGGAAGGAATGTAAGATCAAAATTAAGATTGATGCTAACGGTGTAGACCTTGTTAAAGGTGATGATTTTTCTCTAGAACGGTTAGAAGTAAACAGAGATGTAAAAATAGGTGGTTTATTCTTGCATGAAATACAATTCAGGGAGAAAGGACAAGGAAAAGCGAATGAGATGCAACATAATAAAGACAGTAACGAGCTATCATCTGAAACTACAACAAGAATTGATGTTAATAGAGGTGTTAGCGTTCAAGCTACTGATATAACTCAAAAAAAAGAAAACCACCTTTCACATTTTGGACTACAATCTAACAGCAGAAGGCAGTCTTACGATAGCGGAATTGGAAAAGATTTTGACGATAAAATTAATTCTCAGGAGGCTAAAGAAAAGCGTGAGCTTAGACAAACAGCACGAGAAGCAAATTTGGGAGGTCAAGTTTATAACCTACAATCGCTTTTTGAGGAGAATCCTCAGAACAAAAAAACTCCTCCGCCACTTCCACCTAGAACTAGTTCACTACCACCTAAAAAAGGTGTTTTCGATGAGCAAGGGGGAGCCAAATCTGGAAGCCAAAAACCAGATGACTTGCGCGAAAATGAGCAAACACCTAATAATCAGCAAAAAGGTGCAACTTCTGATTCTTCAGATAGTTCTACTTTCACCAAGTCTGTAAGCCACAATCAAGATAATAGGCAAGAAGATGAACGGTATGACGATCCTACATTTGGACATGCTGTACCTGGAAGCCAAAAACCAGATAGAAGTGAGCAAACACCTAATGATCAGCAACAACCTAAAACCCAGCAACAAGAAGGAAATAGCAAAGGCGATCTGTTACAAGACATCAGAAATTTCAAGAAAAACAACTTACGGCACATTGATGTTGATGATAGAAAAGCATCAATTGCAGGAAGTAGAAAAAATAACCCATCACCGTTAGAGACATTAAAGGACATAATTCCTTATTCATCTTCTCCAGATAACAGTGATAACCAAGATGCTAGTGATGCTAAGTGGAAAGAAAGTGAACAGCCGCTCTCTGCTACAGCACTCAATAATAAAAGTGACTCGGGCTATTCATCTCCAACTCATGACAATAATGAACAATCTCAAGTAAATCCTGAACAGTTAAAGAAGAGCTTAGAGAACATTGAACAAAGTGATCAAACTCCACCTGAAAATCTTCTTAAAGAAATCAGAGATAGATCACAGCAGGATAATAGAGGATTAAGGCAAGTTGATCCTACTGATAAACTGTCACAAGATAAAGAAGATGGATTGCAAAAAGACGATTTAGCAGATGTAAAAATAGTGGAAGGTCCAACTATTAGTGTCTCTGCTTCAACACCAAATAGTATAAGTGATTCAGGCTACATATCTCCAACTAATAGTGATAGTAAATCTCAAACAGATTTAAAACAGGTAGGAAGGAAATTAGAAGAACATATTAGACAAAGTAATCTAACTCTATTTGAAGAACTTAAAAATACATTAGGTCAAGAAAATCTCGGGTTAAAACCAGCTGATCAGAGTCAGATTAGCGAAGAAACTAAAAAACGCTTGAGAGAAGTTGGGTTGCTAAAAGACAGCTCAACAGACATAAAAGCAAACGATTCGGGCTATTCATCTCCAACTCATGACAATAATGAACAATCTCAAGTAAATCCTGAACAGTTAAAGAAGAGCTTAGAAAACATTGAACCAAAAGAAATCGGAGATACGAGTGAGTTAAAAGGAGCATTGGGAAACCCGGATAAAGGGTTAAGAGAACCGGCACAACAGGCTACTAAAGAAAATATTCCTAAAGATTCATTCTCAGAAAACATTTTAGAAAAGATAGGAGAAGGTAAACAATATGACCCTATACGTAAGTGGTTAGAAAAAACAGTGGCAGAACGAGAAAATAATGACACTAATCCAACTGTAGATAAAAATAGCGAACTATATAAATTACTAGAGAAAGATGAAGCACAACTGAAAGCTGGAGTAATAGAAGAAGAAAGAGGAGATACTTTAACAGAACACACTGATGGTTATGATCGCAATAGAATTGCATTAGCTAACAGAAATAAAAGACCACTAGATTGGGCTAAACAGGTTGCTGAGTCACAACAAAAAAAAGATACTAATAAAGGTATTTCAATATAAATTGAAGTTAAAATAATTGCTTAGCAAACAATAGGTTTCATGTAATGGTAACCCTATAACGGAAGAGTAGGAGCCGCGTAAGAACAATACGAACACTCCAGCTAGGCCTTGTATATTGCATCCCCCCGCCCTATTTTTCCACTCTTCTGATGCTAAATAATACTTAATTTCTTGTTCACTGAGACGTTTAAATTTCACTATTGTAACCACAGTCCTGATATGTTGTTTAGATTGATCGGGAGTTAATAGACATACACTGGTATATACTCTATGCCTTCTTCCTGATAACAAGCGGATACATTTTTCTGCTTGCTCAACGTTTTCAGCTTTGAACAATATCCTTCTACCACAAGCAACAACTGTATCAACACCAAGCACAAAATAATTTGGATTTAAACTTTGTATTTTCTCAGCTTTACTTTTTGCCATACGGATTGAGTAATCCTTCGGAAGTTCCTTTTTTAAAGGGGCTTCATCTATATCTGCTGGCAAAATTAGACCTGGCTCAATGTTTATTTGTTTTAGTAAAGCTATACGCCTTTTCGATGATGAAGCAAGAATAAGATTATTTAGAGATCGTTCTGTCACTTGTACCTTTAAGCCTTCTAATGATCCTACCCTTTCTCGCATTCCTATCGTAAATGCTCATCTCAACTAACACCCTATCCCCTATAATGATGCGTATTTTACTTCTTCTCACTTTCCCTGATACATGACAGATAATCTCATGTTCATTGTCCAGTTTCACTCTAAATTCTGCTGCAGGTAGTAAAGCAGTTACTGCCCCTTCCACTTCAAAAATTGTTTTCGACTTCTCGTCCTTTATCATATGTTACATTATAATTTAATAATCTTTTTTAGTCTACTATAGATTTTAAATTATTATCAACACAAAAGACCTTTTGCGCCCCACTTAAGTTGCAACTTAACCCCAACCATCTTCACAATGATACCCTACCTACGTTTCTACTCTCTGCCACCTTCTCAATAGAACTTATAGGACTTATGTTGAAAGATAAATCATTATCACAATTTTCTTCATCGCTATCAAGTCCACTATCAACGCTTAAAGATTTGAGTAATGTTGTCTTCTCTCTCAGTGGAACATAAGACTCATTATCAACGCTTGAAGATTTGGATAATCTTTTCTTCTGTCGTGGAGCATTACCAGACTCATTAGAACCTGTTTAAAATCTTCGTAATAGGAGAGAAATGAAGGAAAGGACAATCATTTGCAAGCTGGT
>NZ_JAPQLG010000211.1:0-13382 GCF_028982005.1 Wolbachia endosymbiont of Drosophila bocki
TAGCAACTAAAAGCTGTAAATTGCACCATATAAACAGTTATTTCAAGCAAAAGTTATGCCATTAAGAGCTATGCAACAAACATTTATATTTGTGGGTAATAGTAAGGGGGTATATAGGGTTGACACCAAGGCAATATTCTTCTGGAAAAGTTGATCGGCATGGCAGCATATCAAAGATGGGACCAGCGGAATGTAGAAGTATGTTATATGAAGCTGCACAAACAATGCTTACAGTTACCAAGAGGACATTTAAATTAAAAAACTGGGGTTGCGAAGAAAAAAGGAATGAAAAAAGCAATTGTAGCAGTAGCAAGAAAATTAGCTGTAATTATGCATAGGATGTTGGTTGATAAAACAGAATTTTATTATCAATAAACATCAAAAGAGCATAGGACAATAATTTTATTGAAAATAAAGATAGCAATGCCGATGGAAGGGACAAGCAAGAACTTAGTTAGACTTCGTGGTAAATATGTTGCCGTCCACTTCCGCCTAACAAGTATGATGCGGCTTGACAAATTTATTGTCATCTCAGACCGCGGAGAGAACCATATGCTACTTTTAACTTATGTAAAATTACCAAGGATTATGGAGAAGATATGCTGTTTTGATTTGTGTGAAAATTATTGTTGACTTATGTGCAATTAGAGAACCTAAGTCACTTTAGCTATATATAAAAGGTTTAAGTGGTTGTATTGATGTATCTTTGTATTAAAAAACACCCAATAAGCAGAGTTGTAGGTGGAATAAACCACAAAATGTAAGTGCTAGGTGGTACGATTATAATTGAATTGCCGTAAGAATTTTTTAACTCTGAGATTATCTCTTCATCTGTGTATCCATCATTGATTTTTTTACGAATTGCTTCTCGCATATCATACGCGATCTGAGATCCAGATTCAGACAATGATTCGCCAGAACATATTGGACACCTTATTATTTCAAATAAACTTGTTGCTCGTTTTTCCATGCTTTTATCTCTGAGTTTATTATCCAGAGTAAAAGCGTTTACGCCTGAGTGGAATATCAATATGAAAAGTAAACTAACTACTGCTCTCATCCTTGGTTAATTGGGTTATTTTACTGAGCTGGTTCATAAAATCAGCGGTGGATAACTTTCCAATAAAGCTTGACCCTACGTCATCATCGTACTTTATTGAAAATTGAATGCCACCATCAGTTGTTTTTTCTGATAAGGAAGACATTAATTTTTCAAACGCATCTGAAGTTTTTGAGTCACCAATCATAAACGAGATTAATTCTTTATAATTTGATATAGCCACGTTGATTTTGTCTTTAAATGAAGACGTAACCAAATTATAATTTCGCACTCCACCATCTGCAGCAAGAGAAAAATTATTACTTTGAATTAAAAATTTCTCTATGTTGAAATTAATTCTGGAAGCTGAGATGTGGTTTACAAATTCGTAATCAAATTTAGTGTCGATAC
Source organism: Wolbachia endosymbiont of Drosophila bocki (assembly GCF_028982005.1). Lineage (NCBI taxonomy): Bacteria > Pseudomonadati > Pseudomonadota > Alphaproteobacteria > Rickettsiales > Anaplasmataceae > Wolbachia > Wolbachia endosymbiont of Drosophila bocki. The sequence goes on from NZ_JAPQLG010000211.1 coordinate 1,451, forward strand.
TAAGGTAACTTTCAGGACTTGCAGTATTTTTATACCGATAAGTATAAAAATCAAATCCTAGTTTAGTATTTCCACTTGGTTCTTTATCGAGGTGAAATTGAATGTAATTGCTTTTATCATTCACTTCAGTTATAACACTTTGCTGATTTTCTAAAACATCACATTTTAATCCATAATCTTCGTAACGAAGTGTATCTATATAGTCTATCACGGTACTATTTTTGTTGAATCGCAATGAAGATGGTAAATCGTTTAGTCTAACAACAAAGTGGCTGCTATCGTTTGTGTGGCATTTTATATTCTTTTTCTCATCACCATGAACAGCAATATTGACTTCATTGCTTGGTATGTAGATATATACTGATTTATCAAACAATCTATTTTTTATCAATAAAGCATCAGATGAGATGGTTAATTGCTCATTGGAAAATTTTGGGTTTGTCACACGAAAAATTAGGTTAGAAGGAAATCCACTAAAATCATGTGAAATATCAAATTTTTCGTCGTTAATGTATAGTATTGTTTCAGCTAAAAGATTTTTTACCTTACATGCAGAAAAATACCAAAAACCACTATACGCTACAGGAATAAACAAAAGTAAAGAGATGATAATATAGATAAAAATCTTACGCATAGCTAATCACTCCCCTGTTTATCCAATGATATATTTCTTGTACCCCTTGGTATGGTTACACACAAGCCGTCGATATCTTTTGTGATCTTTATTTGGCATCCAAGCCTCGACGTCTCTGTTAAGCCGAAAGCTAGGTCTAACATATCATTTTCCTCATCAGATATGGGATTATGCGTTTCTACAGCATCATAAGATTTTGGATCAACAATCACGTGGCATGTAGAACAAGCAAGAGAGCCTTCACATGCACCTTCAAGCAGATCTGGATCACTTCTATGGGCTAAATTGAGCAGAGTTTCTCCCTCTGCAGCTTCATAACTTTTCTTACTCCCATCAGGTAAAATAAAAGTAACAGATGGCATATTATTCCTATTAAAATCCTTACTAATTTCTCTATATCCTACAGGTAATAACTAATATTTGCAAACTCTTTGCAATTCCAGTGCCTATATTTCTTGTTATCCAAGTAGCTCTTTGTTGTCATCCGAGTAGCTGACACTGGTTCCCTTATGACGGCAGTGCCCTCTTCTTGTCATCCCAGTGCCCTGATTACTTGGATCCAGAAAAAAGAATGGTGTCATGCAAGTAGCCTCCTTCTCCTGTCATCCGAGTAGCTGACACTGGGATGACACCCCACTTAACCGTCATACTGCCGCGGTATCTCTTAGCCGCTAACAAGCAGCGGGATAACGAGCTTATCGTCACGCCGTCGCGAACCGTCATACCGCGATTCATTCGCGGTATCTCAGCCGCTAACAAGAGATCCCGCTAACAAGCAGCGGGATGACGATTGTCGTTTAGCCACAAATATTAAGAAATTTACCAAATAAAAAAAAGGCAAAAGAAGCCCCGTGGTTGGCTAATTACTTACATTATACTTTCAAGTATGGCGTTTTTTTATTCTAAACGTTTAATAACCGCGATCCAGTTGCTTTTAAGCCGCAACTAATCTAAATTATAAACATTAAGAAATTTACTCAACAGAAAAAAAGGCAAAAGAAACCTTAGGGTAGCTAGTTATTCACTATCCATTTTTTAAATCGGCGTTTTTTGATGTTTTAAATGCTTTATAAGCGCATTTCAGCTCATATTAGGTAAAAACCTAGAAATTTTATAAAGACATAAGATGCACATAGTGCAAAAAATTAAACATGGGACGCCAGATACGTGAGTCTTTTTGTCGTTTAATCTGCACAGAGAAGATAAATAAATAGCTTCAGTTTCATGATAAGGGGGTTGGCGAAGGATGTCAAGTAAGTTTTTTGCAATATCAGGGGATAATTTCGACCATAAATCCCTATCAATAAATTTTAACAAAAATACTTTAGTGCATTTTCAAATATAAGCATTCCATCGCCATATTTTGGCACAGCAACACCTAAACGCTTGCTCTTTTCTTTTTCAAGGGGCCAATTATCTTGCTGGGTAAAAAATATTCCCCTTTCTGGATGGGGCATTAAAGCTAGCACTCTTCCACTTTTATCTGATAAAGCTGCTAGGTCGTATGTAGATCCATTCGGATTGTAAGGAAATTGTAGGTTAGCATAGTTGCCATTTTTATCAATGTAACGTAATGCGGTGGAATTGCTCTCAATCAATTGGTTCAAAATATCTTGATCCATAAAAAATTTGCCTTCCCCATGAGCAATAGGGAGATATAGTTCACTCAGGCCCCGTAGCCAAACAGAATTACTCTTTGAATTAACTCTCACTCTAATCCAACGGCATTGATAATTGCCTATATCATTATGGATTAAAGCTAGACTAGAGAATTCTGGAATTAATTTTACTAATATCTGACAACCATTACATATTCCTATAATCAGCTTGTCCTGAGATAAAAACTCTTGAAACTCATCCAACAAGTTGTTTTTAATACGTAAAGCAAACGCATTACCAGCACCAGTGTCATCACCATAGGAAAAACCCCCTGGAATTGCAAGTATATTGCTTAATTTCAGTTCACCTGGATTATCTATGATATCGTTAATGTGAACGATTTTTACTTCAATATTACCAATACCAAGTTTTCCGCTGCATTCCATAAATGCAAATGCAGTTTCTTTTTCGCAATTTAAGCCATAACCAGATAGGACTGTGATTTTCATGAATTGCTAAAAATTAAAAAATTCGAATTTCCTTTTTACAAAATTTGCTACTAAATTTAACGCAAATAACACCAATAATAAAGCTATAATTGCGATAGCAGCAAGTTCAACAAATGCAATTTCAGGATTGCTTGACCATATGTATATTTGCACAGGTAGAACAGTCGCCGGATCGAAAAAGGACGTAGGTGTATCAGCAATAAATGCCACCATACCCATCATAAGTAAAGGAGAAGATTCACCTAAAATCCTTGCAATTGCAAGCACAGTACCATGTATTATTCTTGGTAACGCAATCGGTAAAGAGTGATCTAATATCACCTTGATGTGAGGTGCACCGAGCGCAAACGCTGCATCTTTTATCGTAATAGGAACATTCGCAAAGGCATTTTTTGTTGCAATTATAATATTAGGTAACATCATAAATGAAAGAGTCATTCCACCAACAAGTGGTGAAGAGCGTGGTAGCCCAAATATGCCAAGATAGAGAGTTAAGCCCACTACACCAAATATTATTGAAGGCACTGCAGCAAGATTATTCATGCTAATTTCTACAATATTAGTCATTAGCCTATTTTTAGGCATAAATTCGTAAAGACAGATGCCCGACATAATTCCTATTGGTAATGCTAATGCTAGGCACACTATAATTGTCATTAATGAACCGATAAATGCCCCTAAAATCCCTGCATTCTCAGGTTCACGAGAGTCAGATTTAAGGAATAAAGACTTATTAAAAAATTTTTTCACTCTCCTCTTTTCTTTTAGCCAATCAAGTAATTTAGCATAACGATCATTCAAATGTTTATCTTTATTTATTGAATTAATTATACTTGACGCGGTAAACCAGATCTCATATTCACCACCATCTTTTACTTTCTTACGAAAAAATTTCTCTAGTTCTTTGTAAGAATTACGACTTAAAATCTCGTCACCGTCTTTAAAATCAGTTCCTCCAAACACCTTACGTAAAGAATCGTTGAGTAAGCCAATGGACTTATACCGCAAATCACTAGGATTACTCGCCAAAGCAAGATCAGCATTTATTTCAACTGGCAATAAAATTTTCGTTACTGTTAAGGCACTGTAAGAGTTAACTAATATACTCAACAATATACACACAGGACAGCCAAGCGAGATAACTAGTGCCGTGAAAGAACAAAAGCGTAGCGCTCTGTTCTTTTTATTTTTCCTTTTTATACGAGCATGTACACGCCTTGACTGAAGTAATTTAAGGAATTTTTTCTTTATACTCATTTACTTTTCTTTACACGAGGATTTGAAAAAACTTTCCCCTTTTTTGTCATGCAAGTAGCTGACACTGGGATCCAGCAGGCTTTGCCTGCAAATAATTCTTACATTTTCCATGAAAGCACAAACCAAAAGGAGAATAATGAATGCTGGATCCCAGTGTCGGAGCATTGGGATGACACCACAGCGGGAGGCAAACACAATGTTCGTACAGCTGTGTGTCACGCACTGGGATGACAAGAGAGAGTTCTGAGATGACACAATTGACATCACTCCCTATTGTATCTACTTAGATTTCTTTTTAACATAAGTAGTACGCTCTTTGATCCTTGCAGCTTTTCCAAATAGTTTGCACAGATAATACAGTTTTGCTCTACGAACCTTTCCTTTTCTTGCCACTTGCACTGAAACCAGTGCAGGAGAATAAACAAAAAACTGAGACACTATACTTTCTCCATGGCTCACTTTTCTGACTGCAAAAGAAGAATGTAACCCGCGGTTCCTTTTTGATATACATACACCTTCAAATATCTGTATACGTTCACTTGTACCGTCAACTACTTTAAAAGTGACCTTCAAATCATCGCCAGGACGAAATTCTGGTATTTCTTTAGCTAACACTTGCATTTGCTGTTCGTTAAATTTTTTAAGTAAATTTGTCATTTATCTCTCCATTCAATAATTCAGGCCTACGCTTTTTTGTTATAACATGAGACTGCTTCTGCCTCCAATCACTTATTTTTTTGTGATTGCCAGACAACAAAACCTCAGGTACCTTATATCCCTTCCACTGCTCAGGTCTAGTATATTGAGGATATTCAAGTACACCACCACCATAATTAAAACTTTCTTCAGTAATACTATCGGCATTATTTACTACACCTGGAAGAAGTCTAATGCATGCATCAAGAACCACCATTGCAGCTGGCTCACCTCCTGAAAGTGTATAATCTCCAATACTTAACTCATAAGGAGTATACGCATCAATTATCCTTTGGTCAATACCTTCAAATCGACCACACAATATTGTTATATGAGGAAACTCTAATAATTCTCTGGCAATATTCTGATTAAACTTAGTTCCAGATGGAGTCATGTAAATAAACTTAGTGTTTTTATGAACAGAGAGCATACTATCTACTGCATCACCAACTACATCAGAACGCATAACCATTCCTGCTCCACCTCCATATGGAACATCATCCACAGTTGAATGTTTATCTTTCGCAAAAGAACGAATATTTATTACTTCAAGGTTCCATATTTTTTTTTCTAACGCTTTTCCGGCAAGAGAATAGTTCAAAAACCCGGGAAACATTTCTGGAAATATGGTTAATACTGTAACATTGAATGCCATTAAGGTTTATTTTAAGTTATTTGGGGCTATACTCTAAGAACAGTAAATTGATATAATATATAGTTAAATTAAGCATGTCACTGAATAAAACGATATACGAAGGTAAAGCGAAAGCCATTATTGAAACTGAAGACTCATCAACTGTTATACAGCACTTTAAAGATGATGTTACAGCATTCAATAAGGAAAAATATGAAATTATTGAGAGCAAAGGAATAATTAATAATCATGTTAGTGCTTTTATCATGGAAAAGCTTGAGAAAGCAGGAATTAGCACACACTTTATAAAAACTCTGAATGAAAGAGAGCAGCTAGTCAAAAAACTCAAAATCATACCTCTTGAAGTAGTAGTGAGGAATGTTGCAGCTGGCAGCTTTTGCAAACGTTTTAATATTAAAGAAGGTGAGAGGCTTGCATCTCCTATAATCGAGTTTTTTTACAAAAATGATGACCTAGCCGACCCAATGGTAAATGAAAATCACATACTGTATTTTGATTGGCTATCTAGCAAAGAAATGGATGAAGTTAAAACTACAACTTTAAAAATCAACGAAATATTAGTTCACCTATTTTCAAATGCAAGTATATATTTAGTTGATCTCAAGTTAGAATTTGGCAGATTAATAAATGACAGTACTAAAATCGTTTTAGCTGATGAAATTAGCCCTGATAACTGCAGATTATGGGATAAAAATACTTATAAAAAGCTAGATAAAGATGTCTTTCGTTTGAATTTAGGAGATTTAAAGGAAGCATACCTAGAAGTTGCAAAAAGACTGTCAGTAAAGTTAGGTTAACTAAATACTACTCTATCAAGTGGAGGGTTACATGCCTCATCAAGTTTTCCAATAATTTCAATTTTTTCTCCACGTTTTTGGAAATGATTTTTCACGTTTTGCATATTCTCAGAACTTACGATCAATACCATACCAATACCACAATTAAATGTTTTTAGCATTTCTTTCTTCTCTATTTTGCCCTCCTTTGTTAGCCATAAAAATATATCTGGCCATTTCCAGGAATTAATGTCTATGTTTGCAAATAAGTTTTTTGGAAGAATTCGCGGAATATTGTCTACCAAACCACCACCCGTGATGTGCGCAATACCTTTTACTTGTGACATGATAGGCAGCAAAGAATCAACATATATTTTTGTTGGTTCAAGTAGTATTTCACTCCAAGATTTATTATTCCATAGAGATGTATCGTTATAATTTATACCTAAGCTTTTGAAAACATGGCGCACTAAAGAAAACCCATTTGAGTGAATTCCACTTGACTCTAAGCCAACTATATAATCACCTGCTTTCATCATACTACAGTTTGGAAGAATTTGCTTTCGATCAACTACACCAACCACAAACCCTGCAAGGTCATAGTGATTATTACCATACATTCCAGGCATTTCTGCAGTTTCCCCACCAACCAATGCTACTTTAGCTTGCTTGCACCCCTCTGCAATGCCCTTAACCACAAATAATAAAACATCTTTGGTCAAAACGCCTGTTGCAAAGTAATCAAGGAAAAACAAAGGCGTTGCTCCTTGTGCAAGTAAGTCATTTACACACATTGCAACTAAATCTATACCTATAGTATCATGTTTATTCACTTCTTGAGCTATCAACAGTTTCGTACCTACTCCATCAGTTGAGGAAACGAGTACTGGATGGTCATACTTCTTACTTAGTGCAGCAAAATCAAATAACGCAGAAAATGAACCTATTTCGCTGATTACTTCTTCTCTAGTAGTTTCCTGAGCAATAGGCTTGACTTCTTTTATTAACTTATTATATAGTTCAATATCTATTCCTGATCTGGTATAAGTATTCATAATCCTTTTATAAATTTTAAAATTGTTAATACTATGTTAATGCCTTGATATAAAAAGTGCAACGAAACTTCCTCTTAATTGACTATTATATACTTACCAATATAGGGTAACTTAAATCATTTATAACTATCCAATGAACGAAAATACCAAAAACATACTGTTAATAACGGAACTGCTATCAGGACGGCTGCTTCATGACTTTGCTAACTCTATGAATGGAATAACGTTTGGCGTAGAAGAGCTTGAAGTAATAGATAAGAATGATGCTGATGCGCAGAAGGAAGCGTTGTTGTTTCTTAAAGAAAGCTCCGATGATTTAATATATAAACATAAAGTTATGAAGCAGGCATATTCTTCTTCAATGGATAATTATAGCTTTGATAAGACCAAATCTAATATCGAAAATTATTTATTAAAAAAAAAGTAAAGCTTACGTGGAAAATAGACGCATACTCTGCAAAAAATAAGGAAGATTTAATTGAAAAGATAAATAAGATAATTTCCAATATGGTGCTAACTATAGCCAGTGCAGTGGCGGAAGTTGAACTAATATCTGTTTTACTGAGTCAAACAGAAGATAAAATGCTATTAACTATAAAAATTCTAAATGAACACAAACCAATAAGCAAATCATTAGTAGACAAATTAATCAAAAAAAATGACACTAATTTAAATACAAAAGATATTAATATCTATATGACCTCTTTATTATTAGAGTACTATAACACTGAAATGCATTATACTTGCGAAAATAATTTGCTGGAAATAGGTTTAACTATAACTTGAGTTGCGTATTTGGTTATTACAACTTTTTCTTCGTGTCAAGGCATTCCCCGACAAGGGGTACCAAATCTAATTTTTGTAATCACTTAAGTCTAGTACTATTTTATTAATGTAGCGCTCATTTGCATCTTTGATGATAAACTTCATACCATTTTTATATTTAATGACTTCATCTACAGAAGGCACTTTACCAGCAATCGAAAGAATCAAACCACCAAGTGTAACATAGTCTTCTTCAGGGTCACGTAATTCTATTTTTAGATCCTCTTCTATATCTTTTATAAGAGCCCTTGCTGACACTTCAAACTTATTTTGAGACAACTCAGTAATGGTATATTCTGAATTTATTTCGTTTTCACTATCAATGTTTGGTATTAGTTCCTCTATAAGATCAGTCATTGAAATTAAACCATCAGTTCCACCATATTCATCCAATACGATAGCTAAGCATGATTTAGAAGAGTTCATCCTAACAAAAAGATTAGTTGTCTTCATCGAGGGTGGAACAAATATTACGCTTTGTATAATATGTTTCAGATTAAAATTTTTATCCCTATTAAAAATAACATCTTTTACATAAAAAAAGCCTATTACGTTATCAAAGTTATTTTTATAAATTGGTATTTTAGTGTGGCAAGTGTTTTTTATCTTCTTTATTATTTCACGCTCGCTTGACTCAATGTCTACTGCGCATATCTCTGTACGTGGAGTCATTATATCCATTATACCACAATCGCGGAATTTTAATAGACCATTAAATATATTAAGGTCTGGCAGATCTTTCATTAATGCCTCAGTCGCACACTTTTTCAACACAGAAGCTTTTTTGAAAAGGAAGAGAAAAATTCTATATGCTATTTTTTCTACTAAGGTTCTTTTTTTACTCAATTTATTCCCTGTAATGGCAAAAACGTTTTCAGATTAGATTTATCAAGAAAACTGTTATTAAATGTTTAATAAGCATGTGAATAATGTCAAATTAATTTGTGAATTATTTGTTGATATAAAATACCAACAATTGATCAACAACTTTTTCAACAACATATACATAGTTGTGTAACAATGCATGATGGTAAAGTATTTTCCATAAAAGAAAATTACTAACACTCTAAACACCTTACTTATACACATAAATCATAACAGAAAATCAATAATATGCGAAAGTTACTCACATATTTATCCACAAGTTGAACAACGCCAATTTTTACTGAATTTTAAGTTAGTAACAGGTTATTGATAGAACTATTATTATTGCTATACTTTAATATACGAAAGAATAAATAGAATAGATTGGAAAGCGGCAAAACAACAATAGCGAAAATTATTAAGAGAAATGAGCCGGGTGGAAGAGTGCCTATCTGGCTAATGCGTCAGGCTGGCAGGTCTCTTCCTGAGTACCGCAAAGCAATAGAAAATATGAATAATTTTATGGAGATATGCTACAACACAGATTTAGTGACAGAATTGACGTTACAGCCGGTGACAAGATTTGACATGGATGCGGCGATAATTTTTTCAGACATTTTAATAATAGCTGATGTTTTGGGTTGTGACGTGAATTTCGTACGCGGTGTAGGTCCAATAATAAAACCCGTGGAAAGTCCTAAGGAATTGAAGGGTCCGCAAGAAATTGAAACTAAAACCTTACCAATTCTAAACGCTATAAAAAAAGTCAGAAGCCAATTACCAAAAGAAAAATCTCTCATAGGATTTGCTGGTGGACCATGGACAGTAGCCTCATACATCATAGAAGGTGGGAGCAGCAAAACTTTTTCCAAAGTATTAAGTTTTTATTCTTCGTGTTTGAAGGAAATGATTGAACGAATAACGGAAGTAACGATTATTTATCTAATTAAACAGATAGAATTTGGAGCAGATGTTATTCAGCTATTTGACAGTAATGCTGGCGCGTTATCGGAACCATTGTTTAAAGAATATGTTATCGAACCAACAAAGAGAATTATCTTGGCAATAAGGGATAGATTTTCTGATTTTCCAATAATAGGTTTTCCAAGTTCTGCTGGAAATCTTTATAAAGATTACTGCGAACAAACAGGTGTATCTGCAGTAAGTATAGATTATAATGTTCCAATAAAATGGGCAAAAGCGAATCTAAACATCCCTCTACAAGGAAACCTTGATCCTAATCTTTTAGCCTATAATAAAACGGAAGCAATCAAAGAAGCAAAACGTATAATGGATTGCTTTAGAGATTTACCCTTCATATTTAATCTCGGACATGGAGTACTCCCTGATACTCCAGTTGAAAATATTGCTGCGTTGGTAAACCTGGTAAAAAGCTACTAATACAATACACAAAATTCCTAGCTTTTTTGTTGTACGGGGTTTATCATTTAAATTTAGCTTCAGTAAAATATGTCAGACCTTGCAAAAAGAATGTTCCTAATAAAACCATCACCTACGATTGCTGTAACTGATAAGGCAAATAAGTTGAAAAATGAAGGAAAAAAGATCTGTGTTTTAGCTGCAGGAGAACCGGATTTTGATACTCCAGATCATATAAAAAAAGCAGCTATTCAAGCAATAAGTGAAGGTAAGACTAAATATACTGCTGTTGATGGAACGCGTGAGCTGAAAGAAGCAATAATTAATAAGTTAAGAAAGGATAATAACCTCGAGTACACGCTTAACCAAATCTGTGTTGGTACAGGTGCTAAGCAGGTGTTATTCAATTTGTTCATGGCAACAATTAACTCTGGAGATGAAGTTATTATTCCAGCTCCTTATTGGGTTTCATATGTTGATATGGTAAGTCTTTTTGGCGGCTTGCCAGTTGTAGTAGAATGCAAACAAAATTTTAAACTGACAGCGGAATTATTGAAAAGCAGGATAACTAAAAAAACTAAATGGTTAATTCTTAACTCACCGAACAACCCTGCAGGAGCTATGTACACATGTGATGAATTGAAAGACATAGCACAAATATTGCTTGAATATCCACATATGAATGTCGTTACAGATGATATTTATGAGCATATAATATACGACGAAAAGTTTTTTACTATCGCTCAGGTTGAGCCGAAGCTTTATGATAGAGTTTTTGTAGTCAATGGAGTATCAAAAGCCTATGCAATGACAGGCTGGAGAATAGGGTATATTGCAGGTAGAAGTGATGTGGTAAAAGCTATCTCTACGCTGCAGTCTCAAAGCACTTCTAATCCAAATTCGATAGCACAAGCAGCAGCAGCAGCAGCATTAAACGGTGATCATAGTTTTTTGAAAGAAAGAACAAGGATTTTTAAGAGTCGTAGAGATTTTATGGTGAAAGAGCTAAATTCTGCCCCGGGATTATCAGCGTCTGTTCCACAAGGTGCGTTTTATTTATTTGTCTCATGTGAAGGATTGCTCAGTAAAAGCACAAAAAGTGGTAAGATAATAAATAATGATTTAGATTTTACTGAATACTTACTGGGAGATCATTTGGTTGCTGTGGTTCCAGGAATTGCATTTGGTCTAGAAAATTTTATCAGAATTTCTTATGCAACCTCTCAGGAACAATTAGAAATTGGATGTGATAGTATTACTAAGGCGTGCCAGGAGTTAAAATGAAATAGACTATCCATAAGTTGTATATTTTGCCATACTTCGCCAAGGTTATTTTGAATGTTCTAACTTGTGTTTTTCTATGGAAGGCATTTTTATTGATTGAGCAAGTGTCTTTCTAATATTGAATTCCTCATTTTTTTCATTTTGTTGCAGTAAGTTAATGTTATTTATTTTATTTACTAAATCTTTCCCCTTTTCCAGAGTCTTTAAATCACTTTCGTTAATGTGATGTTCATTGTAAAATTCTGCAACAATTTCTTTTCTTTTCGGATAAGTATTTAAAAATTCCGACACCTGATGTTTAGCAACAGCTTGAATAAATTTCTGAGAACCTGTTTAAAATCTTCGTAATAGGAGAGAAATGAAGGAAAGGACAATCATTTGCAAGCTGGTGTTGAGTT
>NZ_JAPQLG010000211.1:13406-13518 GCF_028982005.1 Wolbachia endosymbiont of Drosophila bocki
TTCTACATTTTTCTAACCAAGCAAAAGATCGCTCAACAACCCATCTCTTTGGCAATACAACGAAAGAATGTAATTCACCTCGCTTTATTACCTCAACAGTTGCACCAATAGT
>NZ_JAPQLG010000212.1:0-6261 GCF_028982005.1 Wolbachia endosymbiont of Drosophila bocki
CATAGATATACCTCTTTCTTAACTATGCTTATTTTACCTCATATTTTCGAGATCCTTAACAGGTTCTTAAGAGGTATGACTAGTATAGTAAAACTTCTTTTGGAAAAAGGTGCTAACATTAATATCCAGAATAATCTGGGTAGAACTGCATTACACCATGCTACTTCTACTAATAATGCTGATATGGTTGAATTTCTTCTGAAGGCAGGAGCCAAAGCTAATATAAAGGATAATAATGGTAGAAAACCATCTTCTTTTACTGAAAATAAAAAAATAATGGGTTTACTTAAAAATCCACCAGCTAGATGCCTTTCTGATGTTATAGTTAGCTGTCTTTCAACGCCCACTTCTGTTTTTTGTGGAAAGTAATATGGATTGATGTATTAGTCAATAGATGCACTTCAGGTTATTTAATTTGCTAGAAAAATGTTGTAGAATGGCTTTTGCCATTCTACTTTTTGAAGTGCAACTTTCCAATTCTATAGCTAACATAAGACTATCTCAAGACCTCGCCATCTCGCTGCTTGTTAGCGCCGCGGCGGTATGACGTAGAGAGATCTTATTTATTATATCTATAACACTGAAGTTTACAATCAGAACAAACCACCTGGCCACGTGAAACTGATTTCAGTTTATCAGTTGAAACTTGATTTGAGCAGAATATGCATTTTATTGTGTTGCTTGGAGTAAGTGAGTTATCAACAGCAACTCTATCATCAAAAACAAAACACTCACCTTCCCAATTACCATTTTTATTATAAGTTTTTTCAAGGTAAGAAAGAATGCCGCCTTTAAGATGGTAAACATCACTAAATCCAAGGCTTTTCATATATGCTGTAGATTTTTCGCATCTAATTCCACCAGTGCAGTACATAGCTACTTTCAGGTCTTTACTCTCAGAAAATGACTCTGTCCACTGAGGAAACTCACGGAAACATTGTGTGTGTGGATTAATTGCATTCTTAAACTTGCCTAATTTCACTTCATACTCGTTTCGTGTATCTATTACTAAAACGTCAGGTTGAGAAGTAAAATCATCCCAATGCTCTGGATCAACATATTTACCCTTAAGGGAAATATCAAGATTGCTTACACCAAGATTCACAATCTCTCTTTTTAATTTTACCTTCATCTTGCTAAATGGTTGATATTCTGCTGCACTCTCTTTCCATGTAAGGTCCCTTAGCCTATAATCAGAACGTAGAAAATCGAATATTTTATCAATTGCGTTTCTTTCACCAGATATTGTTGCATTAACACCCTCTTCTGCAAGGAGTATAGTACCCTTTAATTCAATGTTGTCGCATGCAGCTTTTATTTCGTCTTTCATGTCATAATAATTAGAAAGTTCTACAAAATGATAGAAAGTTGCAATGACGAAGCTCATGATTATTCACTTATCAACTAAAAACATGATATACAAAATTATAAAGATATTCAATGGTACGGCTGTTAATTACTGGATATCTTCAGTTTTTACATATAACATTTTAATATAAAATATAGATTCAAATTAATGTTTTTAAGAGTATTTAAAAATATATTCTTATTTCTAGTAAGTATATTATTCGTCTGTCCAATATTATCATTAATATCAATTCTATTTACAGATACAGCAAATTCCGGATGGGTAATCAGCACACTTTTCCCCGAATATATACTGAGTACGTTAATTTTGATGATAGGAGTGGGGGGAATATCTTTCATATTTGGAGTAATTCCAGCTTGGCTCACCACATTTTTTTCATTTCCTGGAAGTAAAATTTTTGAGATTGCTTTATTCTTTCCAATATCGATTCCTGGATATATAGTGGCGTTCGTCTATGTAAATACACTAGAGTTTTCAGGTCCGGTGCAGAGCCCATTAAGAGACATTTTAGAGTGGAGCAAAGGTGACTATTGGTTTCCTGAAATAAAATCCCTAGGTGGTGGAATATTAGTAATGGGATTCAGCCTATATCCATACGTTTATATGTTAGTCCGCTCAAGTCTAAAGAATGTTAGTAACTCAGTCACTATTGCGTCAACACTTGGGTTCTCCTCATTGAAGAGCCTGTTTTCTGTCATCATACCCTCCATACGCCCATCAATTATAGCTGGGTTGTCTTTGGTACTAATGGAAGTAATTACAGATTTCGGCACACCACAGTTTCTTGCTATTGATACTTTTACGACAGGAATATATCGCACCTGGTTTTTACTGCATGACAAATATTCAACTACTGTTTTAGCAGTTGCAGAGTTGATTTTCGTTGCAACACTAATAGCTATCGAAAAAAAACTACAAAAAAAAGGAATATCCTACTCTTCAATCAATACCAATTCAGATTATCACAACAAACGGAGCATAAGTGGCGCTATACCGTTGACCTTTGCTTATCTTATGTGTGTATTGCCGATATTAATAGGTTTTATTTTGCCAATGATTCCGCTCATATATTGGAGCATAGAGAAGGGGTTTTTCATATACGAAGCAAGATTTTATAACATAATAGCAAATAGCATTAGTTTATCATTTATCACCGCATTAATCTCAATTAGCATTGCAATAATGATTGGATATACGGCGCGTAAAAATAAGGTAATCAACAATATAGCGCGTCTCATTTCTTTAGGCTACGCAATTCCAAATGCAATTATCGCAATTAGTATAATAATATTTTTAAGCAGAATATCCTCTTTCATTACTCAATATGTTGTGGAAATTAGCTTAGTAGGAACTATTGGCGCATTAGTTTACTCATATTTATTCCGTTTTTTTGCTATATCTTTCAAGGCGGTAGAGTCAGGGCTCAAAAAAACATCAAATGAAATTGAGTGGACTGCATATACCATGGGTCACGGACCTATTTCCACATGTTTGAATGTTCATATCCCTCTCATCAAGAAGAGTATATTATCGGGATTTTTGCTCGTATTTATGGATACTATCAAAGAGCTCACAGCAACACTCATTATAAGACCATTTAATTTTGAAACTATATCAACTAGAATATATGAACTTGTAAGCGATGAGCGCTATAGAGAAGCTGCCCCATTTTCGTTAATAATAGTTATAATAGGCTTAATCTCTACAATAACCTTATTTACACTTGATGATAAGGATAAAAAATAAACGTAACTGTTCACAGATTTCCACTTAATTCTTCAATCTCACTAACAGAAAGGCCAGTAAACTTAACAATAGTGTTGACATCAACATTATTAGCCAGCATTGCTTTTGCGACTTCAATTTTCCCTTCAATTTTCCCTTTCTCTACACCTTTTTGTATACCTTTCTCTTCAGCAAGATCAAGTCTGTATTCAAGAATAGCTTCTTCTTTGCGTAGATCCATTATCCTTTCTTCATAGGCTACTAAATCTTTTTCGTTCCAACGAAACTTGTCTAATTCATCATATGCTAGCTTTATTATTGGCGCTTTTTCTGCTATCTCTTTTAAGTCCTCTTCTGTTGTTTCTTCTGCGTATTTAAAAAAGAAACACCACCTTTCTACTGTACTTTCTAACTGCTCTACTTTATTTTTTGCGAATTTAGGCAACTCAATAAAGACAAACTGAAAATCTTTTAAGTAATGGCCGTTAGTTTTTATATCACGTATATTGTGAGTAGAAATATAATCAACTTCTTCAGGAAGTAAGTTACAATTTGATATAGCAATAAAGAAGACTTTCTTTAAATCAATGTAGTTGCCAGATTTATCTAATTGTCTTGAGTAGGCTTTAGCGGCATATAATTGAGCGCGTTTTTCGAAGCCCTTGTCTCTAGCGAGCTGCATTTCTGCTATATATCTATTTCCGTGAGAATCCTTGCAGAGAACATCAACAATACTTTGTTTATCAGAGGCAACTTCGGGATCCATAATAGTGCTAAGAAACTCAACTTCTTGTATTGCATTTATCTCAGTAAACCCTAAAATATCGTTCAAAAAGTGGATCAGGATATTCTTATTTTTTTCCGTTCCAAAGATTTTTTTGAAACACAAACCATTGCGAGGATCGAGAAATTTTGAAAGAGCCATGGCAAAAATGCTTGAAAATATTAATAATTATACACTATTATTAACAATTATTCAACCATATTTTCGAAGATAGCTAGTTTCTGTATTTATTTTAAATTGAAGAAAGCTCAAATGAAAGATCGTGCTTTGCTAAAAATCGCAGAATGCAGTCTGGTTACAAATAAACTATTTTGATAGTTAATGGGGTCTAGTTTTGACGTATGGACTATCCAAAGAAAAGGGTGGTACCATAACCTCAAAAATTTTTATGCTTTCTTCATTCAGAAATTCATACTTACCCTGCATTATTCCTGACGGTACATTTAAGTATGTTCCACTTGTGTATTTAAATACCTCTCCAGATTTTATCACAGGCTGTTCTCCGATAACACCAACTCCGGCAATTTCATTTACTTTGCCCTTATAATCTATTATTTGCCAACGACGACTTAACAATTGAATAGTTGATTGGCTTTTGTTTTTTATCTTAACGTTATACATCCATACATAGCAATTTTCATAAGGAATGGATTGCTCTTCAATGTAAATTGGTAAAACTGTAACTTTAACAAAATTGGTAGTCAATGTGTATTCTAGAATCATTATAGAATATTCATGATAAAAAGATAATATTCTAATTATATGCTTTTTTCATAGATTCTTCAAGTATACTTTAATTAGGAAATATCAATTTATAGTATGAATGAACCAGATGCACTGAGCAAAAAAGTAATAGGAATAATAGGTGGTGGACAATTAGGTAAAATGACTGCTATCGCTGCAACAAAACTTGGACAAAAAACACATGTTTTTGCCAGTGCTAAAGACGATCCGGCTTGCTCTGTTGCTGATGATTTCACAATAGCAGATTTCTCTAATAAGAAAGCTCTTGAATCTTTTGCACAGAGTGTGGATTTAGTTACTATTGAGTCTGAAAATATTCCATGTAGTGCAATTGATATCGATGTAAATTTTTATCCGGGTAAAAAAGCGTTACACATTTCGCAGAACAGACTGAGAGAAAAGGATTTTATT
This sequence comes from Wolbachia endosymbiont of Drosophila bocki, assembly GCF_028982005.1. Taxonomy (NCBI): domain Bacteria; kingdom Pseudomonadati; phylum Pseudomonadota; class Alphaproteobacteria; order Rickettsiales; family Anaplasmataceae; genus Wolbachia; species Wolbachia endosymbiont of Drosophila bocki. The sequence continues at coordinate 5,034 of NZ_JAPQLG010000212.1, forward strand.
AAAAACTTGGGTATAAAAACTGCTAACTATAAGAGTATACAAAATTATAATGAGCTACTGAAAAGCAGTAGAGCTTTTGGCTATCCAATAAGGCTGAAAACAACAGAAATGGGTTACGATGGAAAAGGACAATATGTGCTTGAGAATGATTCTGAAGTGAAGCAATTTGCTTCCTTTGATTGGAATACAGAGTACATTCTTGAAGCAAGTGTTGATTTACTGAAAGAGGTTTCAATAGTCGTTGCAAGAGATAAAAACTGTAAAGTAGCTTTTTTTCCTATAGCAGAAAATTACCACGTTGATGGAATACTTGATACTTCAACAGTGCCAGCTAAAATAGATAGCAAATTAACTCAAGAGGTACAACGAGCTGCAAAGAAAATAGCAAATGCGCTTGATGTAATAGGAATTCTGGCTATTGAATTTTTTGTTACTAAAGATAACGAATTGTTAGTTAATGAACTAGCTCCCAGACCTCACAATTCTTGCCACTGGAGCTTGGATGCATGTAACGTTAGTCAATTTGAACAGCTAGTTAGGATAATATGCGGGCTACCTATGCAGGAAGTAGTATTATGCTTTCCTTGTATGACGAAAAATATAATAGGTAATGATATATATGATTCTCATAAGTGTTTGAGCAACGAAAAAGCTAGTTTAACCATATATGGGAAAAAAGAGGTTAGGGATAAGCGTAAAATGGGACATGTCAATATAGATTTAAGTTAACAGTTTTTCTACGTCATACCGCCACAACTGTACGAACATTGTGATATGATGAGATGTTACATAGTAAACGGTGTCATTCTAGCACCTCTTTTCCCGTCATCCCGCTGCTTGTTAGCGGGATCTCATTTCACTTTGTGAAGGTGTCATCCCAGCACCTCTTTTCCCGTCATTCCGCTGCTTGTTAGCGGGATCTCATTTCACTTTATGAAGGTGTCATCCGAGTATCCTGACTACTTGGATCCAGGAATTTTATTAAGTTGGTAAGCATAAAAGTGGCTGATCTTATGTTAAAACACAACGTTCTTGATGAGATTACAGCAAGGCTGGGTTCCAGCGTCAGCTACTTGAATGACAGCAGTCCTACGTCATGCCGCCGCGGTATCTCTAGATCCCGCTAACAAGTAGCGGGATGACGATTGTCGTTTAGCCATAAATATTAAGAAATTTACCAAATAAAAAAAAGGCAAAAGAAGCCCCGTGGTTGGCTAATTACTTACAT
>NZ_JAPQLG010000212.1:6311-13943 GCF_028982005.1 Wolbachia endosymbiont of Drosophila bocki
GCGTTTTTTTATTCTAAACGCTTAATAACCGCGATTTAGTTGCTTTTAAGCCGCAACTAATCTAAATTATGAACATTAAGAAATTTACTAAACAGAAAAAAAGGCAAAAGAAACCCTAGGGTAGCTAGTTATTCACTATCCATTTTTTAAATCGGCGTTTTTTGATGTTTTAAATAGCGCATTTCAGCTTATATCAGGTAAAAACCTAGAAATTTTATAAAGACATAAGGTGCACACAGTGCAAAAAATTAAACATGGGACGCCAGATACGTGAGTTTTTTTGTCGTTTAATCTGTACAGAGAAGATAAATAAATAGCTTCAGTTTCACGATAAGGGGGCTGGCAAAGGATGTCAAGTAAGTTTTTTCGTTTCTATTTCCAATAAAAGTTTGTATGCAATAACACAGAAGCATGCACTGCTATTCCTTCATTTCTTCCAATATAACCTAATTTCTCTGCAGTGGTTGCTTTGATATTTACAAATTCATCATCAATTTCTAATGCTTTTGATATGAATTTCTTCATTTCTACTTTGTAAGGCGATATTTTAGGCTCTTCACAAACTATAGTAATATCTAAATTAGACACGCTGTACCCTTTTTCTTTTGCTTTTTTAGCAGCAAAGTCAAGAAAGTGAGATGAATTGCAATCTTTCCATTCAGAGGAACTAGGAGGAAAGTGCTCTCCTATGTCGCCACATCCCAGTGCTCCGAGTATTGCATCAACGATTGCATGTATTGCAACATCACCATCAGAGTGCGCTTCTATTGCCATGTTGTGTTCAATTTTCACACCGCAAATTTTTATAAAGCTTTCAGCACCATTTTGAACTTTAATGAACTTATGTATATCATAACCGACTCCGACACGAAATTTTGGCTCTTCAAAAAGAAGCTTTGCCATATTGATATCCTCTTTTGTGGTTAACTTAAAATTGCTTTTCTCACCTTTAATAATCGCAACATGTTTTTTGTGCTCTACCATTAGTGATGAATCGTCAGTAAATTCTTTGACTGATTGATGGCATGATAATAATTCTTTGAAATTAAAAATTTGAGGGGTTTGTATGGCTCTGAGCTTTCCTCTTGAAATCGTAGATTCAATAAAACTATTACTCACCAATGACATAGTGTCTTCAACTTCTATTGCTGGAACTACTCCTGTATATTGATCATTAATCATAGATTCAACCAAGTTATCTATCAGAACATCTGACACAAAAGGCCTACAAGCATCGTGTATAACTACAAAATCTGGGTTAATTTTTTGTAAGCTTTCAAGCCCTAGTTTAACTGAACTCTGCCTGTTTTCTCCTCCGTATACAGGGCTTAGTAATTTAGTGTCTGTAATTAGTGATATAGCTTTCTCATAGAAACTTTCATGGTCTCTATTAATTGCTATTCTTATGTAATCTATATATTGGTTAGCCAGAAATCTTTTAATTGTATGAAATAAAACAGATTTACCTGCCAGTTTTATATATTGCTTAGGAATCGTAGAATTGCATCTACTGCCTACTCCCGCTGCAACTATTAATGCTGCTATTTTGTATTTCTTAGCGCACATATTTCTTTTTGTAGAAGCTTTCCTCTCTATCCAAGATTCTTTCCGAAAAATAAAATTTCTGACATCATATAAAAGTTACTTCCCCTATTAACTAGCATAATTATAATAGCAAAAGAGATATTTAGAGAGCTCAAAATCTATCTTTGCCTGCGGATTAAACAACTAAATTTTAGTAAAAAACGATAGTATTACAAATCGTAAAATACTTTCAACATAGGAAAAATAAATTGCATATTTTTCAGTAAATTAGCTATGCTAAACACATGCAAAAACGTCATATAACTATTTGTTTCATACTGCTTTTTATAATAGGGGTGTTATTCCTGATGCGTACTATGATTTTTCCATGTTTAATATCTATTATTATTGCATATTTGTTTAATCCGCTAGTAATTAAGTTTGAAAAGTATAGAATACCACGTTCATGTTCTGTAATTTTTATAATACTTGTTTTATTAATAGCTTTTATACTAGTCATAACATTTGTTTTACCTATTATATATGTTCAAATTACTTCAATATTAAATTTCTTAGTGAGTAAAGTGCCTTCATTAGAGCTTAAAGTAATCCCCTCTGTATTAGAATTTCTTAATATAAAAATCGAGGATAGCTTATTTGATCACTTATCTAAAAATCTAGCAGAAAATTACAGCAACTATGTATCTTATTTCATGAATGCTCTTGATATTGCTAGTAACTTTATAATCCAAGTGTTAAGTTCAAGCTTTAACACGGTATCATTAATGGTGATTACTCCTGTAGTGTTTTTCTATATATTACGTGATTGGCCTTTAATTATAGAAAAAGCTAATAAATTAATCCCTATTCCTTACAGGGGAAAAATTGCAGATTATTTTTTCAAAGTGGATTTCATTATATCTAATTATCTAAAGGGGCAGGTAAATGTATGTATTGTCATGATGATCTTTTACTCTGTAAGCCTGAGCATAATCGGATTGAAACACTCTATTGTTATTGGAATTTTATCAGGAATGTTAACGTTCATACCTTACGTAGGGCCATTATTATATACCATTATTGGGTTTTTGAGCGCTATCACTCAATTTAGTGGATGGTTTGAAAGTGCTGCTGTTTTGCTATTATTTGGTGTTGGGCAATTAATAGATTCAAACATATTAGTTCCTTTATTAATAGGAAAAAAAGTTCATATACATCCAACTGTAATTATTCTGGGAATTACTATATGCGCTTCATATTTTGGATTTACAGGTATATTACTTTTTATTCCAATAATAGCAATGTTCAATGTATCAGTAGAATATGCAATCAATAAATATTTTAAAAGTGAGCTTTATAAAAACGGCTAACAGACCTTTTGCATAATCAATTTATGGTAAGAGGAGAAATGAGCCCAGAATACCTGACACATTTGAGGAGCGTAAGTAAATTTCTGCGCAAAAATTACTACCAGAAAGAGGTTACGTAAGAGGTTCAACGTGCAATTAAATTTATTTAACAACAATCAAGCTGATTATAGCCGGCAAAATTACATCATCTTAGATGAAAATAAGCACGTATATAATTCGGTAGTTAATGATTTATCTTGGAAATGTCTGATTCTTTTTGGACCTAAAAGCTCCGGTAAAACTCATCTTGCTTATATTTGGCAATCAATAAACGATGCAATCTTTATCAATGTGAATAACTTCGTAAGCGAGATTAGGTATAGCGATGCTTTTATTTTAGAAGACGTACAAAACATTAAAGATGAAGCAATGTTATTACATTGTTACAATTACATGAAAGAAAACGACAAGAGGCTGCTAATCACTTCTTCAATTTCACCAAAAAAGCTTAACTTCGAACTAAGAGATTTAAGTTCTCGAATATTATCAACTATCAGCGTAAAAATTTTGCCTGCAAGCGAGGAATTATTAAGAATTATGCTAATAAAACGATTTTCAGATAAACAGTTAAAAATTGATTTAAAAGTGATTAATTATATTTTAGCAAGAATAGAACGTTCTTTCTATAGCATTGATAAAATTATAGAAAAGATAGATAATGAATCTATAGGGTCAAATGTGACCGTTCCTTTTATTAGCACTTTATTAAAAAAAGATGCCATTTGATTTCTTCTTTTGTAAAGGTGTATATTAAAAATTTATTAGCACCCATAACACTAACGTAATTGGAATCTCTATCTGTCCATGTTAGAATTATAATCAATGTTATGTTATAATAAATATAGATAGATACAGCTAAGAAGTATTCTATATTTACAGTAGAGCTCACTTTATAAGGTGTTTTTTATAGATTTAACGTTATAATTTAACTATGATAAGAGTAAGATTAAATTTAAGAAAAAGGTTAAAGCAAAAGTTTGTGATGTTCACTCTATTGATAAATGCTTTATTTGTCTCATATTTTCTCATAAGAAACACAGGGAACACTTCTAGTCAAATTATAGCCAAAGAAATAAATATAGGAACTGATAATGAAAAATAAACAGTCGCAAAATAAAAAAGAAAATCTTTACATAACATATTACATAGATGCTTTAGCTTCAGAGAGGTCCGCTGCACAAAATACTCTGGAAAGTTATCGTTCGGATTTACACCAGTTTGAAGAATTTTTATTGGAAAGCGGCACTACCTTGGTTGGTGTAAACAAAACCAATATTAAAGATTATGTGAAATCTTTATGTACACAAAAAAAATATAAAAGTAGCTCTATATCAAGAAAAATATCCGCTATGAAAAATTTTTACAAGTGTCTATTTAATGACGGAATAATAAATTTTAATCCAGCGCCGGCTAATGATGCTGAATTAAAGAATCCAAAAGTTTCTCGTCCTTTGCCTAAGTATTTAAGTGTCGAAGAAATATTTTTGCTAATGGACACAGCGAGAAAATCAGCAAGCGAATCGAATAAGGAGATAAGCAGTAAAAGGCTATGTGCGATTTTAGATATCCTTTACTCTTCTGGAATGCGTGTTTCTGAACTAATTAGTATGAAATTATGTGAAGTGTCACATTTAATAAACAGTAATAACAAAGAATGCTATATAATAATAAAAGGGAAAAGTGGTAGAGAGAGGCAAGTTCTTTTTAATGAACAGGCATTGCAGAGCCTTAGAAATTATTTATCAGTTCGTGATAATCTGATCTCTAAAGAAAAGGAATCCGATTGGCTATTCCCAGGTGATAAACCTAATAAACCAATTACAAGGCAGAGGGTCGGTCAATTAATGAAGGAGTTGGCAAGAAAATGCAATATTGATGAAAATAAGATCTCTCCACACGTGATTAGGCATTCTTTTGCTACCCATCTACTAAATAGCGGAGCAAATATTGTGTTGATACAGAAAGTTCTTGGCCATACTAACCTTTCTACAACACAAATATATACTCATATTGCTAACGAAAAGTTAAAGGACAAATTAGCTGATTCGCATCCTATTACTCAGATGATCAATAATTAAATTTATTGTTTTTAATTTGTAATAAAGTTAAATTTAAATAAATTTATGTGAGTTTGTGATTTCAAGTTTATTGTTTAATTTCTTTCTTATATTATGGGAGGTATTCTATACTTTCATTACTCTCCCTGTAATTTTCTTTTCTGAGTGTGTAATAACCATTTTCCTCGTCTGTTCGGTGAGAGTTGTATTATTCATGCTGCGTTTATTATGTGGCATTAAATATGAAGTGAGGGGAATGGAAAACATCCCTAAGCAACCTTTTATCATTGCATCTAAACACCAATCTCCATTTGAAACATTTATTTTTATACTACTATTTAGAAAAGCGGTTTTTATTTTAAAACGTGAATTGAAATGGATTCCATTCATTGGTTTGCATCTTATAGCGCTGAAAATGATTTTTATTAACCGTTCAGATGGTATCAGTTCTATACGCCATATAATCAAACTAGCAAAAATGCGTATAAAAGAAAATAGAAGCATAATAATATTTCCTGAAGGTACAAGAACAACTATAAACCAAAATATAAAATATCAACCAGGTATTGCTGCTTTATATAGCGTATTATCTGTTCCTGTGTTACCGGTTGCTTTAAACACTGGTTTGTTTTGGCCAAAAAGCATACTTTCTCTGAGAAAGAATCCCGGAAAGGCAGTAATAGAAATATTGCCCCCAATATATCCTGGGTTAAACAAAAATGAATTCTTGCAAAGTTTAGAAAAAATTATTGAAGAGAGAAGCAGTAGATTAACCATAGGAAAAACTGATATTGCAAATTAACAAAAAAACTTTATAATTAAAAGAAAAGTACAGTATTTTAGGTATTAATATATGGCAAATCATAAGAGTGCTAAAAAAATGATAAAGGTAATAGCAAAGCGCACTTTAATAAATAAGATGCGGAAAAGTAAAACTCGCACCTCTATTAGAAAATTGGTTGATATAATCAAGTCTGGCGACAAAGAAAATGTTGTTCTGGCATTTCGGAATGCTGAATCTAATTTACACAAGTGTGTGAATAAAGGTGTTATTCATAGGAATACTGCTGCGCGTAAAATAAGTCGCTTAAATGCAAAAGTAAAAGCATTGATGACCGCTTAATACGGTTAATGTAAAGTTAACTGTATTAATATATACTCCTCAGTTTGTATATTCTGTATAAAATTTAAGTAGCTTAAGTGATGGATAAAAAAGTGCTATTAGAACTAAGTAATGGATTAAAAATCGAGCTACCTGTATTAAGCGGAACAACAGGTCCTGATGTGTTAAATATCAAGGATTTATATAAGATGACAGGATTATTCACTTACGATCCAGGGTTTGTTTCTACAGCTTCATGCTCTTCTACAATTACATTCATTGATGGAGATGAAGGAGTTCTTAAATATAGGGGACATAATATAGCTGATTTGGCAGAGAATAATAATTTTACTGCTGTGATTTATTTATTGCTCTATGGTGAATTACCCAGTTCAGAGCAACACAAAAAATTTCTTCTCAAAATACAAGAATCATCCAAAGTATCAGAGCAAGTTACAAATGTAATTAAAGCATTTCCAAAAACTGCTCACCCTATGTCAATCTTAGTTGCATGTTTTGCAAGTTTGTCAGCATCTTATCATGAAAAGCATGGCAACAATGTCAATGGTGAAGACCTAGATTTTGGAATTTCTGCAATAGCGCAAGTTTCCACAATTATTGCAATGATTTATAGGCATATCAACAATCAGGAATTCATAAATGCTAACAATGAATTAAGTTACAGTGAAAATTTCTTAAAGATGATATTTGGCGATGCTGTTGATAATGATAAAAGCGCCCTTTTTGCAAAAGCTCTGGATAAAATATTTACTCTCCATGCTGATCATGAACAGAATGCTTCTACGGCGGCTGTCAGATTGGTGGGATCGGCTGGTTCTAATCTGTTTGCAAGCCTCTCTGCAGGAGTTGCTACACTTTGGGGACCAGCACATGGTGGAGCTAATGAGGCAGTTATAAATATGCTAAAAGAGATAGAGCAAAGTGGAGATATAGATAAATTCATCGAAAAAGCTAAAGATGATAAAGATCCATTTAAATTGATGGGATTTGGACATCGTGTTTATAAAAATTATGATCCGCGCGCGCGTATATTGAAAGGCGCTTGCCATGAGGTTCTAAGTAAACTAGAACAAAATAATGAACTGCTTAAAATTGCAAAAAAACTTGAAGAAATAGCTTTAAAGGATGAATATTTTATCGTGCGTAAGTTATATCCAAATGTTGATTTTTACTCAGGCATAATAATGAATGCTATTGATATCCCCTCAAATATGTTCACGCCTATTTTTGCACTTGCAAGAACCACTGGTTGGGTTACTCAGTGGTATGAAATGATAAATGATAAAGAAACTAAGATCTGTAGACCAAGGCAACTCTATTTTGGTAAATAAATTTATTTTCACTTCATTAGACTTCTTGCATAACCCAAACTAAGTAGAAAAAAGGTGTCATCCGAGTAGCTGACACTGGTTCCTTTAGGACGGAAGTGTCCAGAGGTGTCATTCCAGTCTGGAATGGCTTTGTTGCATCACACTTTATGAGATGGTGATTTATGGTAAATTCATGTAACTATCTCAAA
>NZ_JAPQLG010000213.1:0-5824 GCF_028982005.1 Wolbachia endosymbiont of Drosophila bocki
AGATGTAGATGAAGTTTTGTAAAGACATACAGTATCTATATACTGCAAAAAATTGAACATAAGACGCCGACACATTAAGTAATCCTTACCTTTTAATCTGCAGATTGGCGAAAGCAAATACAATTATCGTGATAAGGGAGCTGGCGAGGCTTGTCAAGGAAGTTTTTCGTTTCATCCAATGCGCTGCCAAAAGCTATGTAAAAAGTCTAATGAGTTAACACCCATATATCCTGAGTAATTCTTGTGCATTAGCTTTGATTAGGATAGGGCATTTTCTATCATTTAATAGGGAACGCAATATTTCAGTTGCACCCTTAACGTCGTTATTGTGTATCTTTACTATAGCGATGGCTTCTTGGCTTGAATAAGGGTATACTGTGCTTGATTCTAAATTATCAATTTTGTCTTTATTTATTTTTTCACCGTTGGAGTGAAGTAAGCTCATTACTTCTAAATATTGTGCTAACTCACGAAAAACATCAGGAGCATCTTTATCATCTGCCAAATCATTGTAAATAGATGCTGTGTCTGTTGGCATTGAATCTGAGATATGATTGAATGCGCGTTCAAAATTTGCTAAATACTCCCAATTTGAATCTATTTCTTCTAGCAGCGGCTTATTATCTTTTTTTAAGAATAATACTTCGTAAAACTTGTCACCTGCAGTTATAGATTGTTTTGTGTTATCAATGTTGCGCAATAAGTATAATGTGATGCCAACTAACATTGGCGCGAGTGCAAGCAGAAAGATGTATTTTTTCATGGTAATATTCCAAATAGTTATATATTTATACATTAATGCTTTTGATTTGCAAAAACATATTGACATAGTGATTATATCACATAATAATATTCTCAAAGTTGTTTGAATAGTTGGAGATTAAAATATTTCTAAAGTAGAAATAAAGACAGCAGTATTAAGCTAAATTATTTTTTGTCGGATTTATCCGATGTACCCTCAACCTTTTATAGGTTGAAGTCTAAATTTGAGAGTTTGATCCTGGCTCAGAATGAACGCTGGCGGCAGGCCTAACACATGCAAGTCGAACGGGGTTATATTGTAGCTTGCTATGGTATAACTTAGTGGCAGACGGGTGAGTAATGTATAGGAATCTACCTAATAGTACGGAATAATTGTTGGAAACGGCAACTAATACCGTATACGCCCTACGGGGGAAAAATTTATTGCTATTAGATGAGCCTATATTAGATTAGCTAGTTGGTGGAGTAATAGCCTACCAAGGCAATGATCTATAGCTGATCTGAGAGGATGATCAGCCACACTGGAACTGAGATACGGTCCAGACTCCTACGGGAGGCAGCAGTGGGGAATATTGGACAATGGGCGAAAGCCTGATCCAGCCATGCCGCATGAGTGAAGAAGGCCTTTGGGTTGTAAAGCTCTTTTAGTGAGGAAGATAATGACGGTACTCACAGAAGAAGTCCTGGCTAACTCCGTGCCAGCAGCCGCGGTAATACGGAGAGGGCTAGCGTTGTTCGGAATTATTGGGCGTAAAGGGCGCGTAGGCGGATTAGTAAGTTAAAAGTGAAATCCCAAGGCTCAACCTTGGAATTGCTTTTAAAACTGCTAATCTAGAGATTGAAAGAGGATAGAGGAATTCCTAGTGTAGAGGTGAAATTCGTAAATATTAGGAGGAACACCAGTGGCGAAGGCGTCTATCTGGTTCAAATCTGACGCTGAGGCGCGAAGGCGTGGGGAGCAAACAGGATTAGATACCCTGGTAGTCCACGCTGTAAACGATGAATGTTAAATATGGGAAGTTTTACTTTCTGTATTACAGCTAACGCGTTAAACATTCCGCCTGGGGACTACGGTCGCAAGATTAAAACTCAAAGGAATTGACGGGGACCCGCACAAGCGGTGGAGCATGTGGTTTAATTCGATGCAACGCGAAAAACCTTACCACTCCTTGACATGGAAATTATACCTATTCGAAGGGATAGGGTCGGTTCGGCCGGGTTTCACACAGGTGTTGCATGGCTGTCGTCAGCTCGTGTCGTGAGATGTTGGGTTAAGTCCCGCAACGAGCGCAACCCTCATCCTTAGTTACCATCAGGTAATGCTGGGGACTTTAAGGAAACTGCCAGTGATAAACTGGAGGAAGGTGGGGATGATGTCAAGTCATCATGGCCCTTATGGAGTGGGCTACACACGTGCTACAATGGTGGCTACAATGGGCTGCAAAGTCGCGAGGCTAAGCTAATCCCTTAAAAGCCATCTCAGTTCGGATTGTACTCTGCAACTCGAGTGCATGAAGTTGGAATCGCTAGTAATCGTGGATCAGCACGCCGCGGTGAATACGTTTTCGGGTCTTGTACACACTGCCCGTCACGCCATGGGAATTGGTTTCACTCGAAGCTAACGACCTAACCGCAAGGAGGGAGTTATTTAAAGTGGGATCGGTGACTGGGGTGAAGTCGTAACAAGGTAGCAGTAGGGGAATCTGCAGCTGGATTACCTCCTTAGGCTTTGCACGTAATTTACCATTTTTAATGATGGTGTTGTTATGTGCTATACTGCTGTCTTTACTTCTACTTTATTTTAATTTCCCGATAACGGAATTTTATGAGTGATAGGCCTCTTTCTCCACATTTACAAATATATAAAGTACAAGTTACTAGTTTTTTCTCTATTATGCATAGATTGACTGGTATCTTGCTATTCCTTTTATTAATGATACTTTCTTGGTATTTCATATTACATGTTTACTTTCCTGAGTTACTTATAGTAAGGTGCTTAAATGCATTATTATTCACTCCTGTTGCTAAATTAGCTTATGTCTTATGTTTTATAAGTTTTGTATATCATTTTCTTAATGGTATTCGTCATTTATTGTGGGATGTTGGGCTTAATTTAGAAATTACTGGCGTTTCAAGGAGTGCTATACTGCTGACAGTAACGCTACTTCTTTCTACTATGGCTTTTTTATTTATGTTTATATGAGTCAGTCTGGAAATTCAGTACATCATTGGTGGGTTCAGCGTGTTTCTGCGGTAATTTTACTGTTCCTGTTTCCTTGGTTTATCTATTCATTTTCTTGCACATTTTATACTGATAGCTCTTTGTCTTTTAGTGAAAAATTTATTAATCACCCTCTAGAGCTTTTATTTTTTGTTGTATTGTTGTTTTGCATTTTTTGGCACGCAGTTCTTGGAATGCAGGTAGTATGCGAAGATTATATACACAGCGTACCTTTGAGGATTTTTACAATTACATGCATAAAGTACTTATCAAGCATTACTTATATAACCCTCGCTTTTACAATCTTTATCTTCTACAGGCATATTTTCTTGTAAAATCACCGGTGCTGTGTTAATATATTATTAGTGTACTAGTTTTATTATTGAACTATAGCATTATAGCGATTTTGGTTTGACAATATGTTTGAAGCATTAAAAAAGGTAGCAATAGATCTTACACTTAAAGCAAAAGGTCTGCTTACTTCACCTGAATCTCAAGTTTACGTCGAAGACCTTAGAAAGGTAATGATGTATGATGGAAGGAAATGCCAGTATCCAAAAAATTATGATCAAATTGTACAGTCTGCTAAAATCATAGAAAACAGGGATATACATGGAAATGCTATACTAGATAAAGATAAAAATCCAACCTATAAACTTTTGTATGGTCAAAAAGATGAGAATGGAGAACAACCAAGTTTCAGATTATCTTTAGTTACCGAAGGTAAAGATAATGATAGATCTTATTTTACTATCAATTATATAGACAATCAGGGTAAGCAAATTCCGATAAATGAGTTGCATAAGTCATATTTTGAGCCATTAGGCTTTTCGAGAATGGATTTGAAAAAACACGTGCCAATTTTTGAAGCTGAAAAAACTAAGGATCCTCAATATCCATTTGAATTAACTAATTCTTCTGTGCTAACTAAAGAGGTAAAAAATAAAGAAGGTAAAGTTCAGGAAGTTGTTGATGAAAAAGGAAGAAATGGAGAATTATTATACACTAGTGATTACAAGAAGCTAAGCACCCATTTTTCAGAAATTAGAGATCAGAATGGTAATCTAGAGCTAGATAAAAGTCTTATATCTGTTCCTATCGTTTTTGCTACAAGTTTAGCTAAAGTTTGTACTAAATTGTTGACTTCTCTTCCTATAAAGTTAGGGGAGCATTTAATAAGCGAACAAAACCCAATTGCAAAGTCTTTTGGTTATCTTTTATTTACTCCTGCAATGGCAGTAAAAAATTTAGTGGATATGGGAGCTACCATACTTAAGGCTCCAATTTTATTGTTTGTAGCAAATGAGAAAAAATATGGTGATGCTTACTACACCATGTGGAAACACCAACTGAAAGGATGTTTGGAAGAAGCAAAAAGTGACTTTAATGTTATTAAAGGTGAAGAAAGGCTAAAGCCGTATCATGGGAATCGTGATTCACTAGTGGGCACATGGGATGAGCTTAACGCTAGAAGGCCAAAGAAACAAGGGGATGATAAAGAAGTTAGCAAGAGTAATGAAATACTAAAGAGTCCTGAGGAAGAACAAAATAAGGGTAATGAAATATTAAGTGATAAAAGAAAAGGTCATGTTGAGGAATTACAAAATAGAAGAAATTCACAGCAAGGGCAGGGCGCTACACATGATCACTCTCATTAGCAATTACTTTAAATCAACATTTACTTTCTTTATTAACTATTCCACAACAAAAACTTGCATGTATTTTGCCCTCAGTATAAGATATTAATTATTTAATTAATATCTTAACTAAATGCGCCCTGTAGTATTGTGTGGTGGTAGTGGTAGCAGACTTTGGCCTTTATCTAAGCCAAAGCAATTTCAGAAAATATCTAGTCAGAACACTATGTTTCACAACACTTTGTTGAGGCTAAAAAGCGATTATATGCCGCCCATAATTGCTACAAATATACAGTACGAGTCATTAGTGATGGAGGAATTGCATGCACTGCAAGAATATAAAGTGATTTTCGAACCAGTGAAAATTGGAACAGCAGCGGCAATATTAATTGCTGCACTTCTCTGCAATGAAAACGAGACAATGTTAATTCTGCCTTCAGACCATTTTATAGGTGATTTGAATAGTTTTTATGCTTCTACTCAAAAAGCGTCTAAGTTAGCCTCTGAAACTAACTCTATAGTCACTTTTGGGGTTAAGCCTCATGAATTCAATTCTGAATACGGCTATATAAATGCAGTATATGATCAGAAAGAAAAATGTCATATAGTGAAAGATTTTACAGAAAAGCCCGAGCGTAAGTTAAGTAACGATCATTATTGGAACTCTGGAATATTTGTGTTTAAAGCAAAACGCTACATAGATGAGATTAAAAAATCTGCCCCGAATCTTTACAATTTATGTTTTAAATATTTCACACCGCAAGAGAGATTTCTGTATTTAAAACAACGAGATTTTGCAGGAATTGAAGGCATATCCATTGATTACTTGGTGATGGAGAAAGCAAAAAACGTTGCAATGATAGAAGCTAATTTCGATTGGTTGGATGTTGGAACTTGGAATTCAGTTTTAGAATTGAGTGAGAAGTTTAGTAAAGAACCGGCATCATTTCAGCATGTGATTAGAGAAAAAGAACCAGTTTCAACGACAGAAAGTAATAAAAATTTATTGAGTGGAGCTTGTAAGCAACCAAACAAAAGTCTAATTTCATTTATTCATAAAGTTAAGAAAGTAAAGGTGATAAGGAAAGAAGTTAAACCATGGGGATTTTGTAGTATAATTTTAATGAGCGAAAATTTTCTTAGAACCTGTTAAGGATCTCGAAAATATGAGGTAAAATAAGCATAGTTAAGAAAGAGGTATATC
>NZ_JAPQLG010000213.1:5874-9299 GCF_028982005.1 Wolbachia endosymbiont of Drosophila bocki
TTTCTGGAGAGGCTGTATTACAAGAATTTTGGGCAAACTTGGTCATGTGCAATATATTATCGCTTCATATATGTGATGCACAAGGGCCTTGGAACCCAGATCAAATTACTGAGTATCGTTTAAATTTTTCAGTTTTATTTAGTGTAATGAGACAGAAACTCTATCAGGTACTTATTTCGCCAAAAAACTTTCAAGCCCTTTTTAAGTATACGTGCTAAAGTTAAAATCCGACCGGGACAGCCGCAATAAAGTAGATAAGCCTAAACGCCATCATGTCTTTAGGAGAGTTTGCTAATGAAAGTTCTTAAGTTGACGTCATTGACTGTTCCGATTCGTTATATGACATAAGAGCATCATATATTTCATGCAATGTATTTGAGATGTTTTTTTCCATATGCTGATTAATATGCCCATATATTGTCGTCTCTTCCGAACACTCTGTATCTTTATGTATATGATTTTGTTGCTTTAATTCTTCTCTATCTACACTCTCTATTTGCTCTGACACTAGCATAACTACCCCATATTTTACATAACGAAATAAAAAAATTCTAACTGTAGTGTGCTTATATAATCTACGAAGTCAATAGTTAAATTGAAAAGTTTCGGTTATAATTTACTTCATATAGAACATGCCCTTGAATTATGCTAAAAATCGCCATAGTAGGCCTACCAAATGCTGGAAAATCGACCCTATTCAACAGATTAGTAGGAAGAAAAGCAGCAGTAGTGAGTAACATTCCAGGAGTGACAAGGGATAGGCGAGAGGGAATGGGGAGAATTAGCGATTTGGAGTTTAAAGTTATAGATACAGGAGGATGGAACGACCAAACTAGTTTTTCACTGCAAGTTATTGAGCAAATAGAGTTTTCTTTATCCAGTTCAAACATAATTTTCTTTCTTGTTGACGCAAAAGTGCAAAATGAGCGAAATAAAGAGTTTGCAAAGTGGCTGAAGAGAAAAATAAATAAACCTGTGATACTGATAGCAAATAAATGCGAGAGTCATAAATCCGAAAATGTTGATTATTTGCAGTTTTTTGATTTTCTTGGCCCGGTGTATATCTCTGCCGAGCATAATCTTGGCATGGTTGATCTTTATGATGCATTAGCTGGTGTTATTGAAAATTTTAACGAGAACACTGAGTTACCTAACAATGAACTGAGTAGGCTGAGGATCGCGATCATCGGCCGTCCGAATGTTGGAAAATCAACTTTTTTAAATGGTTTACTTGCAGAAAACAGACTAATAACAAGTTCAGAGCCAGGTACCACACGTGATTCTGTGGATATTACATATGATCATGATGGAGAGTTAATTACTCTAATTGACACTGCCGGAATCCGCAGAAAGGCGAATGTTGTAGATGGCTTAGAATCAAGATTTGTTGAGAAAAGCATGGAATCAATCAAGCGCTCTCATGTGGTAGTTTTAATGCTAGACTCCCTAGTTGGTATTGAGCAGCAGGATTTATCAATTGGTGAAGCTGCAATTAAGGGAGGGAAAGGGATTATTGTTGTTTTAAATAAGTGGGATTTAATAGGTAAGGATGACAGAAGCAGGTTAATAAAATTTGTCAAACAACAGGAAGTAACCAGGTTATTCTTGGAAGTGCCAACTATAACAATTTCTGCGTTAAAAGGCATGCGCTGCGGTGATGTGATAGATAAGTGTCTTGAAGTGAGTGAATCCTTGAACAAGAAGATCAGCACTGCAAAACTGAATAAGTGGCTCATAGATGCTGTAGGAAAACATTCTCACCCTCTTGTAAAAGGCAAAGCAGTTAAAATGAAGTATATCGCTCAAATTGGTACTAAACCTCCAGCTTTTTCTTTGATATGTAACATACCTGAAAGTGTTGATGAAAGTTACAAACGCTATTTAATTAACGATCTCAGAAAAAATTTCTTTGCAGACGGTGTGCCAGTTAGATTGCTTTTGAAAAAAAATAAAAATCCCTATGTAAAATGAATACTCTGCTTTATACTTTCAGGGATAATTTACTTAAAGTTATGTGTAATAATTCCAGAATTCCTGCAATCTTTCTGCTGTCGAGTGCCGCTGCTCTAATTTTTGCATATGTGCTAGAATATTTTTTCAACATGCTGCCATGCAAGTTATGTACATACGAGCGAATAGTTTACTATATCGCCGGATTACTTGCAGTAGCGTGCATGCTTAAAGACAACAAAATTCTAATCTATGCAATGTTTTGCAGCTACCTCATAGGTGCAGTAATATCTTTTTATCATGTAGGTCTTGAACTCCACTTATTTCATGATGTTTTAGGTTGTACAGAGCAAGCAAGTGGTAACGTTAGTATAGAAGAGCTCAGAAATAATCTACTAAATCCTAATTACTCTCCATCTTGTGACAGACCTCATTACGTTCTAGGTGTTTCCTTAGCAACATGGAATCTAATTTATCTCATAGTAGCTCTGTTCGTATCAGGTAAGGTGTATTGTGGAGAAAGAAAGAAATCTAAATAATTTAGGGTACAGCAACAATCAGTTCTTGCAACAGGCAATTAGAGTAGATCACGCTGGAGAATATGGAGCTATTTGCATTTATTCTGGTCAAAAATTTATTCTTAAGAAGTCTTCTATAATCAATGAAATAATTGAAATGGAAGAGCAGGAAAAAAAGCATTTTCACTATTTTAATGAGAAAATCAAAGAGCAAAAAGTTCGTCCTACTGTTTTGTTGCCTGTTTGGCGTGTTTTAGGAGTGTCGCTTGGCGTTGCAACTGCCATTATGGGCAAAAAAGCTGCTATGGCTTGCACTGCTGCAGTTGAAGAAGTTATCGGGGAGCACTACAAAGAGCAAGTTTCACATTTAGAAGATGGGGAATTAAGAGAAACTATAAGTAAATTTCGCGACGAGGAGTTAGAGCACAAAGATATTGCAATTCAGCACAATGCTGAAAGCGCATTTGGCTACAACATTTTATCATCATTCATAAAAACAGGCTGCAAAACTGCTATTTACTTGTCTAAGTTAATTTAACTAAGCAGCTTTCTTAAAGTGTTTTAAATGTTCTGATAACAACAGAAACCAGGAAGGAATTCAAGTGTAACAATTATTTTATAACTATATTTACATATCACCATTATTAATAAATAATTAGTATTTGTAAATTAAATACATCTAAAGTATAGACTGCAAAGGAGGCAAAAGTGCGTTTTAATTTAGAAGAGGGAAATGCTCTTATGTAATACCTGCCACAGGTTCACAACTGTACGAACATTCATTTTTAAAGGTAAATTGCACAGCAAATGGTGTCATTCCAGTCTGGAATCCAGAAATTTTGCTTATAATTGAGCTGATAAGCTAAGGGTAATTGTCTTAGAACCTGTTAAGGATCTCGAAAATATGAGGTAAAATAAGCATAGTTAAGAAAGAGGTATATCTATGCAAAAAAGCTA
>NZ_JAPQLG010000213.1:9350-9517 GCF_028982005.1 Wolbachia endosymbiont of Drosophila bocki
GAGTAGCAGAAAGAAAACAAAACCAAGGAAACTTGATTTGTATGATGTATTTTGTGCAGTGCTATATGTCCTAAAAAGCGCCTGCCAGTGGAGAATACTGCCAAAAGATTTTCCAAGGTGGGAGAACGTGTATTACTATTTTCAAATGTGGAATAAAAAGAATGGAG
>NZ_JAPQLG010000213.1:9567-11956 GCF_028982005.1 Wolbachia endosymbiont of Drosophila bocki
TTTGAGATAGCTTCATGAATTTATTGTACGTTACCTACTATCCGAAGAGCGATGCAACAAAGCCCACTGGAATCCAGCCTTTTTTTAATCATTAAAACGTTGTATTTTAACATAAAACGGCTACTTTTATGCTTACCAACTTAATAAAATTCCTGGATCCCAGTGTCTGGGCACTGGGATGACATCCTTTCTAGTGAAGATTGCTCTCAAATCGCAATGTTCGTACAGTTGTGTGTCTGGGCACTGGATGCGTTTGAAGCAACTTATAAGATTTTTGATTATATATCATCAAGTATAGCGTGATTAACTTCGACTTTATACTTTGATTCCAGATAGCTAATTAATTGCTCTTTTAGCGATATCATCACACGTTTTCCGGTGTCAAGCATGTTTAATTTGCCATTTGATGAATGCATTTCTTTTAGAACACCTATTATAATTTCATTATTGTATTGAATAGGATCTGTCACTGAACCAGTTGTTTTCATATTGAAAATCTCTTCTACAAAAGAAAAGGGGTAGTTTTGTTGATCCACTTTATTGCGGTGCATCTGCTGACCTTTAACTAATTCCACACCTTGAATTTCTTCCAAATCTGTTTTTTCTCTTAGTTGAACTGCAACCTCTTGCCCGAGTTTAAACATTCTTTCTTTTATAAACTCACTACGCCAAGGCTCTACCGCTAATGCCTTGCCTTCTTCAAAACTTTGCAATTTGGGTGGAACGATATCGACGATTTTTACACTAACAACAGCGTCCCCAACGCCCTTAAAATAACCTTTCTGATCCTTTTCTCGCGAAAAAATGAAAGAAATCAAATCACCAGAATCTCCTACGTTATTACCGCTTTGATCTTTTCCACTCGCATCTACTGGACCAATAGTTTGTATAGGTAAATTATATTCACTCGATATTTCTTCAATTTCTGAACCATTGTATATCTTATAGTTCACTTGGTTTATGAAATCATTGACTCTTTCAAAAGACTTTTGGTTAGTTAGAACTGACTTTATGTCTTTTTTTAAATCAACTAAGTCTTCATCAGAGGTTTGATGCGCACTTTCCACTTTTACTATGTGCCAACCAAAACTGCTTGCTAAAACATCACTTACTTCACCTACTTTAAGAGCAAATACCTTCTCTCTCACGTCTTCTGGTAAAAAATCCTTAGTTATATTATTTACTCTAGTTTCCTCAAGTTTTGCTTTGCCAAACTCTTCTACTATCTGTTCAAAGCTTGTTTTACCCTCCTCAAATGCTCTTCTTGCTGTCTCAGCTTCTTCTTTGGTAGAAAATATTGCATTGAATATATCTCTTTGATTTTTAAGTTCTTGTTGTTCTATTATACCATCAACTTCTTCATCTGAGATCTTGATTTGATCTTCAAAATACTTTTGGCCTAGGGAAATATATTGCGCAGTTCGATACTCAGGACAATAAAAATGGGATTTATTTCTTTCGTACAAATCAAGTAAGGCTTGATCATCTGGTTCAGGAATGTTTGTAACTGCATCTTCAGTTATTTTAACAATATCAACTACTCTAGTTTGGTAGCGACTTTTGTATATCTGCCCATCAATTTTCTCGCCAAAAGTTACTGGATAATTATCTTTAAATAATGAAGTCATGAACATCATTGCAGGCAGGACTTTCTCTAGCTTTGCTATATACTCTTTCTCTGTCATATGCAGGTCATTTAGCGTTTCATAGAATTTATTTTTGTCAAATTCACCTTTATCATTTTGAAAGTATTTGGTGTTTTTAATATGGTTTTTTATAGATTCTTCTCCAACTGTCAACCCCAGCTCACTAGTTAGGTTAAACAATAGTTTTTGCTCTATAAGTGCGTTAAGCAAATCATATTTCAGCTTTTTTACTTGTTCTCTACTCGCATCAGATCCAGAAATTTGCTTTTCATAATTTTGATATAGTGATTTATACTCATCTGACGTTATAACTTCTTTTCCAACCCTAGCTACCTCTTCTTTTTCATCATCACCTGATAAAAGGTTGCCAATTCCCATGAAGATTAACAAGCAAGCTAAAAGGACAACGGTTACTTTAGTGAAAAAATTTTTAACATTCATTTTAAACCCAGTTAATTAATGATTAATTATAGAATAGTGATAATTTAATGCTTGTAAACCTGTTGCTTTATTAGCTAATATATATAATATTACAATATATTAACTTAAAATTTAACTCTCTAATCTTAAATAGGAACATATGTTTAACTGAGTTATACTATACCTTAGAACCTGTTTAAAATCTTCGTAATAGGAGGGAAATGAAGGAAAGGACAATCATTTGCAAGCTGGTGTTGAGTTTACGTTCGCAATTTTTCCACAATCTTCTACATTTTTCTAACCAAGCAAAAGATCGCTCAACA
>NZ_JAPQLG010000214.1:0-9998 GCF_028982005.1 Wolbachia endosymbiont of Drosophila bocki
ACAATTCTTTAGAGCTCGGTAGAGATGAATTTTTCGAGTTTAAACCAAGCCTTTCCTTTAATTCAGCGTTCTCTATCTTTAAAGCTTTATTTTCTGCTTTTAAGTTTTCTATCTCTGCTTCCAGTTTTTCTATTTTTTGCTGTAAATTTTTGCAAAGCTCTAAAAGGTTTACCACATTACCTCACTTTTGCTCTATGATTATCTTTTTAGATCACTTTGTCTACCTTATTCTGCCATTCCGCTGAACGGATACAATTTACTAAACAGAAAAAAAGGCAAAAGAAGCCCTAGGGTAGCTAGTTATTCACTATCCATTTTTTAAGTTGGCGTTTTTTAATGTTTCAAATAGCGCATTTCAGCTTATATTAGGTAAAAACCTAGAAATTTTATAAAGACATAAGGTGCACATAATGCAAAAAATTAAGCATGACTTACGCCAAATACATTAAGTTTTTTGTCATTAATCCACTGCAGAGATTGCGAAGATAAATAAATAGCTTCAGTGTTACAATAAGGGGGCTGGCGAAGCTTGTCAAGGAAGTTTTTATGATTTATCTAACGAACTTTACACTTGCTAAAGTTGTACCATCTTGGTAACTTTAACTGAAAGAAGTTATTTTTTATCCAATATGAAAAAAGCCTTCATATTCACATCCTTAATAGCAATTATATTGATAGTTGTTACTTATTTATACAGAAACGACGGAGCTAATGACTCACAAGTGGTAAATGTTTATTCATCGCGCAAAGAAGAATTAGTACGTACTTTGTTTGATGAATTCACGAAAAATACAGGTATTAAAGTACGTTACATCATTGATGATTATTCTCAGCTACTTTCACGAATGGAAAACGGTGGTGAAGCCGACTTATTTTTGACTGCTGATGCAATCAACTTAATTCTAGCAAAAAAAAGAGGACTTTTATCTCAAGTAGATTCAGAGGTTTTAAAAAGTGTTATACCTGCAAGATTTAGAGACAGTGAAGATTATTGGTTTGGTCTTACAAAAAGAGCTAGGATATTGGTTTACAATAAAGAGTCAGTAGACCCTAAGGACTTAAGTACTTATGAAGATTTAGCAAATGAAAAATGGAAAGGAAAAATATTAGTGCGTTCTTCTACAAGTCCATATAACAGATCGTTAATTGCTTTTATGATTGCAAATAATGGTTTTGAAAAGACGAAAGAATGGGTAAGCGGAATTGTGAGCAATATGGCAAGAAAACCAAGTGGTGGTGATACTGATCAAATTTACGCCGTAGCAGCGGGTGAGGGAGATGTTGCAATAGTAAACAGCTACTACTTTGCGAGAATTCTTTCATCAGAAAATAAAAAGAATGTTGCAGACAAGCTGGGGGCTTTTTTTCCTAATCGCAACGATCACGGTGTAATGGTAAACATCAGTGGTGCAGCAGTAACAAAAAACGCAAAAAACAGGGAAAATGCTATAGTCTTATTGGAATTTTTAGTAAGCAAGCAGGCTCAAGAGTTATACGCTAAAAAAAACCAAGAATATCCTATTATTGAAGGCGTTGAAACTTCCGATATACTAAAATCTTGGGGAAATTATTCACAAAGTGATTTGCCTCTAAGTGAACTTGAGAAGCATCTTTTTGAGGCTGTTATGGTAGCAGATGAGTGTAAGTGGAAGTAATCCCCAGCGCCACTAAACATTGGGATGAAAGATTTATGCTAATATACCTTACTCTTGACTTGCTGAACTTTTTCTTCCTTCTAACTTAATTTTGACTTTACTATCTTTTTCAGTTCTTTCACCAAAACAATTGCTGCACAAGAAGTCTATTGAAAAAAGGTAATAAGAAAGTAGAATAGGTTCAAGTAGTTGAAAAGGAAACTATGAACAAGAGAAGGAATTTGTTAAACATCTCAGACCTTACAGTCGATGATGTAGAAAATATAACTAAGTTGGCCAACCAGTACCTTAAAAAAGAAGTTGCAAATAGTCATATCTTGGAAAATAAGACAGTAATAAATTTATTCTTTGAAGATTCAACGCGTACACTTGCGTCTTTTGAAATAGCAGCAAAAAGCCTTGGAGCAAATGTTGTAACTTTGCCAATAAGATCTTCTTCTATTAACAAGGGAGAAGATCTAAAAGACATGATCAAAACATTAAATGCAATGAATCCTGATTACATAATAATCAGGCATAAAAGTAGTGGTATCATTAATACACTGGCAAAGTATGTTAACTGCTTGCTAATCAATGCAGGCGATGGAAGTAGTGAACATCCAACTCAAGCTCTTGCAGACTATCTTGTAATCAGCAATCACAAAAAGCAAATAAAGGACCTCAAAGTTGTGATATGTGGAGATATTCTGCACAGCAGAGTTGCAAGGTCAAATATAAGGTTGCTAAAAATGTTTGGAGCAGAGATAAACTTGGTCGCACCACCAACTTTGATTTGTAAGCATTTTCCTGAAGTAGATTCAGTCCATTATTCATTAATTGAAGGTATAAAGGATGCTGACGTAATTATGCTTTTGAGATTGCAGAAAGAGCGCATGAATAATAGTTCTTCAGAGAAAGAATATTTTTATTTGTATGGACTTGATTCACAAAAGCTATCATACGCAAAACCAGATGCGATTGTTATGCACCCAGGGCCAATAAACAGAGGGATTGAGATTAGCAGCGATGTAGCAGATTGTGTTATTTTACAGCAAGTAGAATTTGGATTGGCAATACGTAAGGCAGTGTTGCACTACTATAGGCCTTGCTAATATTAAAAGATGCTACACAACTAATGCAAAAAGGGGGGGCATGAAATGACAAGGCTTGTAAATGGTTTGAGAGTGGCCATTAAGATGTTAAGGCCGAGGATATGGTGTGGAAGTTTTTACGAAAGCCTGAAGTCAATCAACAACCTTGCAGAACGGCAAATTAGACGGCTATCGTAAAAACAGCTTTTTCACCTGGTCGGAACATGGAGAAAGATTTGTGGAAAGAATGTTGTCGATATTTTTGACATCACGTCTCAATGGCCAAAATCCCTTCCAAAAGTTACGACTGCTTAGTTCTTTATTCATTCTCACAATCCGTGAACGGTTACAACCTGGATTCCAGTGGGCTTTGTTGCATCGCTAGCTATGATGGATTAAAGATAAAAAAGATAGCGAATATCAGTAGCTTATTATTCTGGTATTTATAACAAGAACGGTCAATGAATACCTAAATTTGAGTAAAAGAAATTTCACTACCATTTACCAATCCGGCTAAAATTCAAGAATTTCAATGCTTTAGCTATTTTCAATAGAATTAAATTTATTAATATAAATAACAAATTACTATTCTTAAATTTGATCAGATTGATTGCAAAAAAACAAGATTTTCAATAGGTTGCTTATAATCCTAACTATAGTTAGCCTTTCATAAGTAGCGATGCAACAAAGCCATTCCAGTGTCAGCTACTTTCATAACACCATATTACCTTAACAAAAGCAAATGTTCGTACAGATGTGCATCAGCTACTTTCATCTGCCACCTGCAAATTGCAATGTTCGTACAGTTATGTGTCACGCTACTTGGATGACACCGTTGAAAGAAATGAACCGCCTTTTCAAAATTGTTTTGAATAGAGGAATAACATTCACAAGTAAAATTTCATATTACCATTTTTTAATTTATGTATTATAATAAGCTTAATCTATAGGAAAAACAAAGTTGGAAAAGTTGGAGGAACTAAGCAAAAACTGGGTGATAAGAACAGGAAGATTTTTATCTTCATTGTTTTTTTTACTGTTGATTGCGCTATCAATACGTAGTTTTTTATTCGAGCCATTTCATATACCTTCTGGTTCAATGAAAAGCACCCTACTTGAAGGGGATTACATTTTTACTAGTAAATATTCATACGGTTACAGTAAACACTCCTTTCCATTTTCTCCAAACATTTTTAGCGGCAGGATTTTTTATACTCCTCCAAAGCGTGGTGACATAGTAGTTTTCAGACCCACAAGAAATGACAGCATCAGGTTTGTTAAGCGAGTAATAGGAACACCAGGTGACAAAGTGCAAATGATAGAGGGAGAATTATACCTAAATGATCAGAAAGTAGAGCGAAGGCAAATTGAAAGTTTTTTTGATTATGAGTCAAATCGTAACATACCAAGATATATAGAAACGCTTTTAAGTGGCAAGGAACATGAGATTTTGGTAGATGACATTTCTAATAAGCTATCATATAACACTCCGGTTTATTATGTACCTAACGATCAATTTTTCGTTATGGGAGACAATAGAAATAATTCTTTAGATAGTAGGTTTCCTGAAGTTGGTTTTGTACCAATGGAAAATATCATTGGGCGTGTAAGCATAGTTGGTTTATCATTTAAATTAGGAAAGGTCGATTGGTTACCATTTAATTTCAGGTTACCTGTTGCTTTGAGATTAAATAGGGTATTGCACAAGGTTGTGTAAGCTTTTCTACCTATTTGTTAATTCACACAACTCTAAAGAAGAATTTTCTAACTCGGCGATAGTGTTGTTAATTTCATTCAAGTCATTGCCTTGTAAAGCGTTTTTTGCATTTTGTAATAGGTTTTTCAACTTTTGATCAGTGGAAAGGTTATTATTGTTTTCAACCAAGTGTATGAGTTTATTTCCATTAATTTTAGCGCCTGCAAGGGAACGAGCCTTCATATCCTCGTCAAAGCTGTTTATTGACTGGTCAACCATATTTTGAACATCAGCTTCACTCAAGCCAAAACTTGAATTTACTTTAACTGTCTGCTCAATTCCAGTAGTTTTTTCTCTTGCAGTAGCAGTCAAGATTCCGTCAACGTTAACTGTAAATTCTATTTCAACTCTTGCAGAACCTGCAGGCAGTGGCGGTATACCTTTTAGCTCAAACTGCGCTAGAGATTTGTTATCCTCTATCATTTCACGTTCTCCCTGACAAACATGAATTTTCATTGCTGTTTGCCCATCAATATAAGTTGTAAACTCTTTTGTTTCTGAAACTGGCAGTGGCGTATTTCTTGGTATGATTTTTTCAACTATGCCTCCCATAGTTTCTATGCCAAGTGATAAAGGTAGAACATCCAGGAGAATATTCCTATCTTTTGAGCCCGAAATTAAATCATGAGCCTGCAGAGCTGCCCCAATGGCAACTGCTTTATCTGGATCCACGTCATTTAGTACTTTATTTCCAAAGAATTTGACTAGTGAATTTTGAACCAATGGTGTTCTAGTTGCACCACCAACTAAAATTACTCCTTTTATATCATCAATTTTAAGATCTATATCACTTATAGTACGAGTGACTATATTGATAGTCTTATTGACCAAAGAACTGATTGCCTGCTCGAATTCTTCTCTGGTAATTTCGCACTCAAATGGCTTGCCGTTAGCATTAAATTCGAAGATACCTATAGTGTGGTTGCTTAGGTACTCTTTCACAGAGCGTGATTCGATAAGTAAGGAATTTAGTTGCTTAGCCGTCTTTTCTCTATACTTATCAATCACAATTGAACTCAGCAAATGATCAAAATCATCACCGCCGAGTTTGGTGTCACCACCAACCGCAAGGACTTGAAACACTCCTTGATGCAATTTCAATATCGAAATATCAAATGTTCCACCACCAAGGTCATAAACTGCATATATTCCACTGTTATTGTTCTTTTCAATGGAGTAAGAAAGCGCTGCAGCGGTTGGCTCGTTAACGAGGCGAAGAACTTCTATTCCAGCTAATTTTGCTGCATATTTAGTTGCGTTACGTGCTGAATCGTCAAAGTAAGCTGGCACAGTAATCACTGCTTTTTTTACTTCCAGCCCCTTAGACTTTTTTACCCTCTCACATAAAGCTTTTAATACCTCAGCAGAAATCTCAATAGGAGTAAGATACTTTTCCTCTGCGCATTTTATTCTAATAACTTTTTCACTTTCGTTATCTATTTCAAAATAAACACCCATCTTGTTCAAATCTTTAACACTTTTACCCATTAAACGCTTTATTGAGTAGATTGCGTTTTGACCGACATCGTAGCCAGTTTTCAATGTATTATTTTCATATGAAAGAGCAGAAGGCAGTAGCTCTCTTCCCTGCTTATCTTTAAATATCTCCACATTGCCAGCTTTATTTACCATGGCAATTAAAGAATTGGTAGTACCAAGATCTATACCAAAAACTACTTCACTTGAATTTGGTTCAGAAATTTGAATTGGTTGCATTCTTTTTCACCTCCTCAAATGACTTATATAAATATTTCAATCTTAAGACCTGTGTAGCAGCTCCATCAAAATTCTTTACAGCAAAAGTGTTAATTAGGTTTTTAACGCAATCTTTTATTTTTTCATCAATCATCCTGCTTGCAAATTGTAGATCGTCGCAGTCTAGTAAGTACTCTCTTATTTCTATTGATTCATTTAATATTTCAGAATTCGGATGATCCTTTGCCACACCAAAAAGATTCAACAAATGCTCAGCACGTTTTAGCGGTGACTTTAGTATCTGATAAGCTCTGTTAATACTTTCCATGTTTTGGGACTGTCTTTCATTTATATCAGTCCTGCTTAGCTCGATATATTTTTTCTCTAACTCATCAAAACTGATATTGAAAGCTAGTTCGATTTCAAACAATGTAAAATAGTTGCTAGACATGAAAACTCTTTCCACAACCACATTTTCCTTTCTCATTAGAATTTTTGAAAACAAAACCCGATGAAAATTTTTCTTCTACATAATCCATTTCAGAGCCAAGAATAAACATGACGGACTTTGGATCGATCAACACTTTAACTTTTTGGCCATCACTACAGTTTTCCTCAATTATCGACTCTAAAGGACGAATATCATACGCATATTCAATGTCATATTTTAAACCAGAACATCCTTTTTGCTTAATTAGCACTCTTATTCCTATTGCTTCTTCAAGGTTAGTATGCTTTTTTTTGTCCAATAAATACCTTACCCTTTCCACTGCATTTGCAGTTATGGTGATAAGTTTTTTATTCTTTGTCACAGTTTCACCTCCGCCTACTTCTTGATATTCACTCATGCTTCTTAATTCTTTTGCTTACTTTGATAATCATGAATAGCAGCTTTTATAGCATCTTCAGCAAGTACCGAACAGTGTATCTTCACTGGAGGTAAAGACAACTCTTCCACTATTTGAGTATTCTTTATCTGTGTAACGTCACTGATGGTTCTTCCCTTTATCATCTCTGTTAACAAAGAACTTGAAGCAATGGCAGAACCGCAGCCAAAAGTTTTAAATTTTGCATCTTCAATAACACCTTTGTCATTGACCTTTATCTGCAGTTTCATTACATCACCGCACGATGGTGCACCAACTAGACCAGTGCCAACATTTGGATCATTTTTATCCAGAGAGCCAACATTCCTTGGATTTTCGTAATGATCTAATATTTTCTCATTATAACTCATAAAACTACCTGTGAACCACTACACTTATTATAACACATTTAAGTTAAAAACTAAAGTAAAATACACTAGTATCACGGGAATTTTACTTTCAGAATGCACGTAAAACGTCGTATTTAACTTTACAAATACACGTAGTGCGTGTCATTCTTTATATTGTAATTAAGTTTGAATTTTAAAAGGAGTATCCCTTGAGTTTGTTTAGTAACCTTTATAAAGGCTTGTTGAAAACTTCTTCTCGCTTTGGCGACGGGGTGAAAAGTATTTTTTCTGGCAAAAAAAAATTAGATCAGTCGCTTTTAGATGAGCTAGAAGAATTGCTAATTAGCATGGATATTGGTCATAAAACTTCTAAGTTGATTATCGATAGGCTCACAAGCATCAAGTTTGACAAGGAAGTTGAGTATAATATTATCACGCAGCAATTAGTGAATGAAATAGAAGCTATATTAAATCCAGTCGTGCAGCCGTTAGTTTTGGATAAAAAACCCCACATAATAATGGTATGCGGAGTAAACGGTAATGGTAAAACCACAACTATAGGTAAGCTCGCATATAAATATAAGGAGATGGGAAAGTCCGTTATGCTTGTTGCATGCGATACATTTAGAGCTGCTGCTAGTGAACAATTAAACATTTGGGCAGAACGCTCTGGTTGTTCTATCGTTACTGGAGAGTACGGTAGCGATTCTGCGAGTGTGGCATATAGAGCTGTAAGTCAAGCTATGAAAGATAGCGTTGATGTTGTTCTAATTGACACAGCAGGAAGGCTGCAAAATAATGTGAACCTTATGGAGGAATTATCAAAAATATATAGAACGATAAAGAAATTGGATGACACTGCCCCTCATGACGTTATTTTAGTTCTTGATGCAACTACCGGCCAAAATGCTTATAGCCAATTAGAAGCATTTAGCAAAATGGTTAATGTTACCGGGCTAATCGTAACAAAGTTAGATGGCACTGCTAAGGGCGGAGTGGTAATTGGACTTGCAGAAGCTTATAAGATAAAGTTACATGCTATAGGAATTGGCGAAAATATAGAGGACTTAAGGGAGTTTACTAGCAAAGAATTTGCTGAAGCGTTATTTAATTGTAATTAAAAATTTCTCTTAATTCCCTTACATGACCAAGCTTAATTATCTCAATATCGTGAGAAGAGTAATTACCATTTTTAGGCATAATTGCTTTTTTGAATCCTAACTTTTGTGCTTCTTTTAGTCTGAGATCAGCATGCGAGACATTCCTAATTTCTCCTGAAAGTGCAACTTCACCGCAGATTATTGAAGAAGTTGGCAGCGGTAAATTTACTACACTTGAAATAAGGGAAGCAGCAACAGCAAGATCAGCCGATGGTTCCTGTATTTTGAGTCCCCCTGCAATGTTTAGGTATACCTCTTTATCATGCAAAAACATTTTGCAACGAGCATTTAGCACTGCGATGATCATAGCCAATCTATTAATATCCCACCCAACTACTGCCCTTCTTGGGGTTGCCATATTAGTCCCTGCTATTAATGCTTGCACTTCCATTAAAATTGGTCTTGAACCTTCAATTCCTGCAAATACGGCGCTGCCAACTACTTCTCTGTCATGGGCCATCAGAAACAATGATGATGGGTTATCAACAGGCACAAGTCCTGCTTCAGACATCTCAAAAACACCAATTTCATTTGCAGGGCCAAATCTATTTTTAATAGTACGTAAAATGCGGTATTGATTGCTATTTTCACCTTCAAAATATAATACCGTATCCACCATATGCTCCAAAGTTTTAGGTCCAGCTATTTGTCCATCCTTAGTTATATGACCAACTATTAAAAGAGAAATACCATATTGTTTCGCAAGAATGGTTAATTCATGTGCGCAAGTGCGGACCTGAGTTACAGTTCCTGGTGCTGATGTAATTCTGCTATCATACATTGTTTGTATAGAGTCAATTACTAAAAATTTAATACTTTTATTTTCCTTTATTGTTGCTACTACATCAGTTAAAGACACTGTAGATAAAAGCTTAATTTTAGGTTCATTTATCTTAAGACGCTTTGCTCTGAGACTCACTTGCTCTAAAGATTCCTCGCCAGATACATAAAGACATTCAAAAGAGGAAAGTTGCACAACATTAGCTGCAATTCTAAGCAAAAGGGTGGATTTCCCAATTCCAGGTTCGCCACCAATTAAAATGCTAGCACCTTGAACGATACCCCCACCAAAAACTCTATCTAATTCTTCTATTCCTGTTAAAAAACGACTTGGAGTGATAATTTCGCTACCCGATAACGTCTTTATTAAAATTGGTGCAGATATACTTCTTTTGCCCGTTTTTACTGCTATTTCCTCAACAATTGTATCCCAATTGTCACATGCAATGCACTTCCCTACCCACCTACCAGTGCTGTGACCACAGGATTGACATACATATACAGTTTTCATCAAAGCCAAAATTATTTTGTTGTAATTGTAATAAAAATTAGCTGAATATGCGAAGTAAATCTATAGCTAACCCAAGAAAGGGTTCCCTACCCCTACAACAACATTGCAAGCATTGATTTTTCTCCATATGAAAAGAGTCTGGAAGCTCTTTTACT
>NZ_JAPQLG010000215.1:0-18533 GCF_028982005.1 Wolbachia endosymbiont of Drosophila bocki
TTATAATGAATTTTGTCAGTAACTGCCAGTTCTTTTCACTTGAGCGATGCAACAAAGCCATCCCAGTGTCACGCACTGGGATGACAAGAAGAGGGTACTTGAATAAGAGGCATTGCCCTCCTGGTAGACTCAAATTGCAATGTTCGTGTAGTTATGGATTCATTCGCGGTATCTCATCCGCTAACAAGCAGCGGAATGACGAGGTCTTTCGATAGTAAATCTTACCTATGTTAGCTATACCAAAAAATCAAGAGTAAAAAAGTCGTGTAACTCTATTTATTCATTAATAAAATCTTTGTCTTCTCCTAAAAATTAGTTAAAATGTAGGATATTTTGTGTTATTAAGTTAGCACTTGACTTAACTTTAGTTGTTACTTAGACTGCTAAAGTGGAATTTTAATTTTTTTTACGAGGACAATTATGCATTATAAAAAGTTTTTTTCAGCAGCCGCTTTAGCAACGTTGCTAGGTTTATCAAACTCTGCTTTTTCAGATCCTGTTGGTCCAATAAGTGATGAAGAAACTAGCTACTACGTTCGTTTGCAATACAACGGTGAAATTTTACCTCTTTTCACAAAAGTTGATGGTATTACCTATAAGAAAGACAATAGTGATTACAGTCCATTAAAAGCGTCTTTTATAGCTGGTGGTGGTGCGTTTGGTTACAAAATGGACGACATCAGGGTTGATGTTGAAGGAGTTTATTCATACCTAAACAAAAATGATGTTACAGGTGCAAAATTTACGCCAGATACTATTGCAGACAGTTTAACAGCAATTTCAGGACTAGTTAACGTTTATTACGATATAGCAATTGAAGATATGCCTATCACTCCATATATTGGTGTTGGTGTTGGTGCAGCGTATATTGGCACTCCTTTGAAAGACGCTGTGAATGATCAAAAAAGTAAATTTGGTTTTGCTGGTCAAGTAAAAGCTGGTGTTAGTTATGATGTAACTCCGGAAGTCAAACTTTATGCTGGAGCTCGTTATTTCGGTTCTTTTGGTGCTCATTTTGATAAAGATGCTGCTGCAGGCAAAGACAAAGGGGAACTCAAAGTTCTTTACAGCACTGTTGGTGCAGAAGCTGGAGTAGCGTTTAATTTCTAGTCTATCTCAGTCTTGTTATCCCAGTGGGGTTTTTCTTGTCATCCAAGTAGCATGACACTGGGGTCTAGAAAAAAGAAATGTGGATTCCAGTGTCAAGGCACTGGAATAACACTGTTTGCTATGTGTTTAAGCTGTAACGTTTACCATTGTACTGGTAGAATATCATCTAAAGTTACATAATGTTATCCAATTAGCTGACACTGCGGCCTACTGTCTCCAAGAAATTAGATGAAAAATTTGTACTTTTTTCAAATCAAAGCTTGAGTTTTTGCTGGAAAATCAATATATTATATGCATGAAGTTTTAATTTAAGTTGTTATGTTGACCCCAATGGCAAGCTTATGTGTCGATAGCAGAACCAGTCTCATGCAATATATTGCTAGGGTGCAAAAATTTCCTATGCTGTCTCAAGAGGAAGAGGTACGATTAGCAAAAAATTGGAACCAATATAAGGATGTTTCTTCTGCTCATAAATTGATTACCAGCCATTTGAATTTGGTAGTGAAAATTGCAATGAAATTCAAAAATTATGGACTATTGTTGATGGACCTGGTCATGGAAGGAAATATGGGTTTAATGCATGCAGTGAAAAAGTTTAATCCTGATTTAGGGTTTCGTTTTTCAACTTATGCGGTGTGGTGGATTGAAGCTTCAATAAAAGACTTTATATTGAAATCTTGGTCGTTTGTGAAAATAGGCACAACGCAAGCACAAAGAAGATTGTTTTTTAGTTTACGTAAAATAAAAAAAAGAATTTTACAGTATACAAACAGGGAAACCTTAAATAATGAAGAAATAAAAGCAATATCTAATGAGCTTTCTGTATCCGAAGGAGACGTTCTGCAGATGAATTACCGTATGGCTTGTAAGGATCAGTCGCTAAACGATTGCATAAAAATAGGTGATGACTCTAAAAGGGAGCTACAAGATATGATCCCATGTAACTTGGTTAGTCAAGAAGTAACCTATCAG
This sequence comes from Wolbachia endosymbiont of Drosophila bocki, assembly GCF_028982005.1. Lineage (NCBI taxonomy): Bacteria > Pseudomonadati > Pseudomonadota > Alphaproteobacteria > Rickettsiales > Anaplasmataceae > Wolbachia > Wolbachia endosymbiont of Drosophila bocki. Next base: position 2,083 of record NZ_JAPQLG010000215.1, read on the forward strand.
AATCATGAAGAAAAAGAATTAAAAGAAACAATTTTAAACAATGCACTAGCGAGCCTCAACGAAAGGGCAAGAGACATTTTTATCAGTAGATATTTGTCTGAAAACATTCAAACTCTGGATGAACTTAGTAAAAAATATTGTGTTTCAAGAGAAAGAATAAGGCAGTTGGCTGGGCAGGCGATGGCTAAGGTAAAACAATATATACAATCTGAAAGTTTGAAATTTGGTTTGCATGCGTAGTTTTTTTATATTTCTAATATTTTTTTCGATAGGCGCTTTTGCATCGGTTAGTGATGTACAATTGAAGGAAAAATATAAAGATTGGCTCGTGTATACTGCATTGGAAGATAGAGAGAAAGTATGTTATATTGTATCCTATCCTAAAAAAAGAAGCGAATATTATACAACCAATCGCAAGCCGTATGTAATGGTTAGTTATGTTGATAAAAAAGCAGATGAGGTAAGCGTTACCTCTGGTTTTCAGTATGATAAGGAGCCTGTAGCTCTCAATATCGACAAAAAAATTAAATATACACTGCCCATAATACAGGGAAGTTTTGCGTGGGCAGAGCATACAAAAATAGATCAAGATCTCATTCTAAAAATGAAGCAGGGATTATCAATGGTAGTTAATGGAAAAACAAAAACAGTGACCATTGATGATACTTATTCCCTACTTGGTTTTCAAAAAGCGTATCAAAAAATGCATGATTTATGCCATACAAAGTAAGTTATTGTAACAGAATAGGTAATTTTCCAGTTGTAGCATAAAACAGACTGCCCTTTCGATAAATAGCACTTTACTTTATATGGGATGTGGATATCATTTAAAACATATTTTTGAGAGTTAGCAATGTCAGAGGTTGCAGGTGTAGATACAGAAATCAAAAAGCAAAATTCTGTGTGCAAGCAGATGCGTTTTAGCGTGAGCCGCACAAGTCTTTTAAATACATTATCCAGAGTAAGTGGAGTGGTTGAAAGGCGTAATGCAATAGATGTTTTGGCGTGTATAAATATCAAAGCACAACACGGCAGCATAAAATTAATGGCAACTGATCTTGACATTTCAATGTTTGCCTCACTTGCTGCAACCGTATTAACAGAAGGAGAAGTAAAAATTTCAGCGCATACTTTACATGACATAGTGAAGAAGTTACCCGCTGATTTGGATGTCAATTTTGGAGTAAACAACCAAGGAAAATTATTGATGTCTTGCGGAAATGCAAACTTTTCTTTACCGAATGTAGTTTCAAGCAGCTTTCCTGCTCTTGAAGAAGACAATTATAAACATGATTTTACTCTACTAAATACAGACCTGATAGACTTATTAACTAAAACAAAATTTGCTGTATCACTAGATGATACAAGGTATAATTTAAATGGAATATATCTACATACAGATGAGCAATTTCTGTACTGCGTTGCAACTGATGGCCATCGTTTATCATGTATAAAGAGGCCAAAGCGTGGGAACATCAATGGCGAATTTGGTGTGATCATTCCACGTAAAACTGTTATGGAGCTGTTAAAAATATTGGACGATTGTAATGAAATTAAAGTAAAACTCTCAGACAGAAAAATCAAGTTTACATGCGGTGAATATATTCTAATATCAAAATTAATAGATGGAACTTTTCCAAATTATAAAGCAGTTATTCCAGCATCTCAAGATAAGCATATGATTATTGAAAGTAAAAAACTTTCAGACGTTATAGATCGAGTTTCCGTTGTTGTATCTGATAAAGTAAAATCTATTAAATTCTCACTACAAGAAAAGCTGCTAACTCTGCATTCAAACTCCCAAGAGTGCAGTGATGCAACTGAATCCATAGAAGTGGACTACAATGAAGCCCCTATAGAAATAGGGTTCAACTCGCGTTATTTACTTGATGTTCTATCCTGCATAAAAAATAAATGTAAGTTTAGCTTAGCCGATGGTAATAGTGCTACAATTATCACTGATGAAGACGATTCAAGTGCATTATATGTAGTAATGCCAATGAGAACTTAAACTCGTCATCTTGCTGCTTGTTAGCGGAATCTGGAGATACCGTGGCGGTATGGCACTTATTTCACTAGCTTTTATTAAATTAGTAATCTATCTTTACCAAATATAAGCCAAAAGGTGGTGCAGTAACTCCAGCGGCACTTCTTTTGCATTGGTTCAATATATTTAGCATTTCTTGCGGATTGGTTCTATTTTTTCCAAATTCAACTAAAGTACCCACAATAATCCTCACTTGGTTATGTAAAAAGGAAATAGCAGATATTTTGATGTGTATATGATTCCCATTTTGTATTATATCGATATCATCAATTGTTCTTATCGGATTTGCGGCTTGACAATCTTTTGAACGGAAACTTGAAAGGTCATGTTTTCCAAGTAGATGTTTAGCAGCTTCACGCATAATATTTACATCAAGTGGGCTAAACACTTGCCATACATAACCCGTCTCCAGAGCGGCAGGAGCATAGCGATTAACTATTCTATATTCGTAATATCTTTTTTTTGCTGAAAACCGTGCGTGAAACGCATCATCTACAACTTCTGCATTAAGCACGACTATAGGAATTGATTTTAAATGATAGTTTATTGCATTCCTTATTCTATAAAGCTCAAATTCCTTTTCCATATCAAAATGAGCAACTTGTCCTAAAGCATGAACTCCTGCATCAGTCCTGCCACCACAGTACAAAGTAACTTTCTCACCACTAAAATTAAATATAGCATTTTCTATCTTCTCCTGGATTGAGTTAGCAGAGTGTTGCTGTTTTTGCCAACCAGAGAAATTACTACCATTATATTCTACCGTTATTTTGTATCGCACTGCATTACATCAAGCTCTATCTAAAATAGTCATTTTCTATCTTAACATAATTTATGGTCAAGCCTACAGTGCTGCCACTCCCATAAAGTAGTTCGTCCAATCTTAAATCTTGCTGCCACTGCTTCTCTGCTTTCTCCTTCGTCTAGCGCCTCCATTGCTTTTTTTCTTAAATCATAACTATATGCTGCTGGCATTCAACCTCCTTATCATTATCTATCCTTATCACATCCGGACTTCTATGAAAAGAGCTATAAATCGTGAAAAAGAACTGCTCATTAAGTGCTGTTTGCTTAATAAATTTACTGACATTGGTATGGCTAAATTCGAAATGGCTACATGAATTTATCGTAAATTATTACCGTATAAGGTACGATGCGACAAAGCCACCCCAGTGTCAGCTACTCGGATGACACCGTCATAAAGGAACCAGTGTTAGCTACTTGGATGACAACCATTGTGCTTGAGGCAAAATTGACTATCACTTCTTTTTATAGAGCTTGCTCCAAACTTTGTTGTTAGTTAATACAAAAAACACTGTTAAAATTATAAAATACGCCACTACTTTTAATCCAAGTTTATGCCGGCGCTCTAATTCTGGCTCTGCTGCCCATTGTAAAAAATTTATCACATCATACGCCATATTTTCAACTGTGGCTTGCCTTGCACCATCATATTCCACCATTCCTTCAGAAAGTGGTGGCGCCATAGCTAATCTGCCTGTTGGAAAATACGAATTAAAATATAAATCATTTTCATCGTGTTCGCCGTTTTGATAGCCTGTTAACAATGAATAGACATAATTTGCACCATCATGCCTTGCTTTAATAATTAATGATAAGTCTGGTGGGACTGCACCATTGTTGCTTGCTGCAGCTGCTTCTTTTGTATCAAAAGGCGCAATAAAATAATCCGAAGGTACTCCAGGTCTGTCAAACATTTCACCCAAATCATTCGGACCATCTTTAACTTGATAAGAAGCTGCTATTTGTTTTACATCTTCTTCAGAAAAACCGACATCTTGCAAATTACGAAATGCTACCCTATTCATTGAATGACAAGCAGCACAGACTTCTTTATACACTTTATAGCCACGCTGAATTGACTCTCTATCGAAAGATCCGACAATTCCATCAAATTTCCAGTCTATTCTCTTATTTGGTGATGATTTAAATTCTTCTGCAGATATAAGACTAGATAGAAATAACATGCAGAAGATTGCAAATACATTAGATCCCATGCATAACCACTGTTTTAGTAAATTTCGAATTGATGTCATGCAAGTAGCTGACACTGGAATCCAGCTTATTTCATCACTGACATTATGGTTATCATGCACTCCTAGAATCTGTTGTCCATTGCATGATTTGTAAGTATTTTTATACCTGGATCCCAGTGTCAAGCACTGGGATGACAACGGAAGATGGTGGAATGACACTGTGTGTTGTATACAACGTTCATACAATTGTGTACATGATGCTGGAATCCATTTATTTTTTTTCTGGATCCCAGTGTCAAGCACTGGGATGACAAAAGAGGGCTCTGGGATGACAGAGAATTTTGTAAGAGATCTGCTTTGAATTGACATCACCTCATCTCCGGCACAGAATCACTTAAGGTTTTTGGTGGTTCTTTTGGCTTTTCATACTTACCAAGCAGTGGTAAAACTATCACAAAGTATGCAAAGTAATAAAGAGTAGATAGCCTACTCATAGTGATGTAAGGCTCTTTTACCTCTTGTCCTCCAAGCCAGGCAAGAAGTACAAAATTTATTGCAAAAACCCAAAAAAATTTCTTAAACACCGGGCGATAAGCACCACTTTTAACTTTTGATTTATCAAGCCAAGGTAACAAAAACCACACTAAAATAGACGCAAACATGGTAAGCACACCAGTAAGTTTATCTGGAATTGAACGTAGCATTGCATAAAAAGGTAAAAAATACCACTCTGGCACTATATGTACCGGAGTGACCATAGAATCAGCTTCTATATAATTGTCTGGATGCCCAAGATAATTGGGAGCATAGAAAACAAATGCGAACAAAACTACAAAAAACAGACCAAAAGTTATGCAATCCTTGACTACATAATAAGGACAGAGAGGGATGGTATCCTTATCTGATTTTACCTCCACTCCACTTGGGTTACCAGAGCCAAACCTATGCAGAGCTGTCACATGAAGCATAGCTAAAGCAATAATAACAAAAGGCAGAAGATAATGCAGAGCGAAAAAACGGTTAAGTGTTGGGTTATCCACTGAAAAACCACCCCATAACCATATAACTATTTTATTGCCAATTAAAGGTATAGCAGAAAATAAGTTGGTTATAACTGTTGCACCCCAGAAACTCATTTGTCCCCAAGGCAATACATACCCCATAAAGGCAGTTGCCATCATTGCAAAAAATATAAATATTCCAATAAACCACACCATCTCTCTCGGTCTTTTATAAGATCCGTAATATAATCCACGCATTATATGAACATAGACTACCATAAAGAAGAGCGATGCTCCAACAGCGTGAGTGTAGCGTATTAACCACCCGTAATTCACATCTCGCATTATGCGCTCTACACTATTAAACGCATAATCAACATGCGGAGCGTAGTGCATAGCAAGAAATATACCTGTTATTATTTGTAAAATCAGCGCTATACCAGCCAAAGAGCCAAAGTTCCAAGCATAATTTAAGTTTTTTGGCACTTGGTAAGAAGCAGTGTGTCTTAGAAAAGAAAATATAGGCAATCTATACTCTATCCATCCTAATATGCCTTTTTCTTCTTTTATTGTTTCTTTTTTGTTATCTTCCTGCATAACTTAAACCTTTCTGAACACATGTCCATTGCTACTTTTATCTTATTTTTTTATTGTAGCAACTTATCCTTTACGCACAAATAAAAACTTTAAAGCAATATTAATTACCTCTTCAGCAACCTGTCACGTGCTGCGTTTAATTTTTGTGCAAAATATTCCGAGCCTCCTTTGTCTGGGTGAACTAATTTCATTAAATTTTGATATGCTTTATTGATTTCATTTTGGTTCGCTCCAGAATCTATTCCTAGCACTTTAAATGCTCCATCTCTGAACATGTTACTACTACCAGACTAGTATGATTTTGTCTTGTAAATTTATTCAACAACCCTATTCTAACTATATAATGAAAAATTATCTACAAAGTGTTTATGAAGATGGTATGAAAATCCAACTATCTAAAGTCAACAAATATTTATTAGTTTTACTGATTACTGTCTCAGCATTTCTCATATCTGGGCAAGTATCCAGTTCAAGCAATATCGAGAATGATTTTCAAGATTTACAAGAAAAATTACCATTATTGAAAGATCAGGATTTGTTATTTTTAGATCCAGCTTCAGCTTTAAATTATGGTGATAGGGCAGGTAAAAAAGTGTTAATGGTTATAGTTCACCATACTGAAACATCAACACTAAAAGGTACAAAAGATACGCTGAATGCTAGAGGATTGTCAGTTCATTTTATTGTCGATAGGGATGGCAGCATCACCTTAATGGTTCCATTAGAGAAAGAAGCATGGCATGCTGGTATTAGTTATGCAAGAGTTAAGGTAGATAGTAAGCTTGAAGAGTTACGGAAGCTTAACAACTATTCTGTAGGTATTGAAATTGTAAACACAGGACTTGAGCCTTTTCCGGAAGAGCAAATGAGATCTGTTAAAGAGCTGATTTTATACCTTATGGAGCGTTTTAAAATTAAAAGGGATATGATATTTAGTCATTCTGAAATAGGAACTATAGTGTATGATCCAGAGCTTGGCTATACAATGCGTAAATCAGATCCACACAAATTGTTTGATTGGGAGTTATTAGAGAAAAATGAAATTGGATTGCACATAAGTGACAGAATAAACCCTAAAGATGCTAAACACAAAATGGGCAAAACATTGTATAAAGCAGGTGATAGAAATGAAGGTATTTTGAAATTAAAACAAAGGCTGAACAGATTTTTCTATAAGATAGAACCTTGGAATGATAAGAAAGGTAATGTAATTTTTCCTGATAATAATGCTGATTACTCAGATGAGTTTGATGAGAATTTTGTATGGGTTATTTATCAGTTTTCAATACATAATTTACCAAGAGAAATTAGAAAAGATCTACCTCTTAAACTAGAACAAGCAGATATATTTCCTGAATTCTTTAGTGAATATAGTCATGGCATTTCTTCTAGTTATCTAACCTTTAGTGAAAAAATTAAATCGACTCTACAACCATGTTTAAGCAAAGTAGATTATGAGAATTTATTATCTTCTCTTGCACAATATGAGAATAACATTTCTTCTGATGCATCTGCCACTTTAATGTACAAAATTAAGTTATACTATGATTCTTATTTAAGATATCGCATATGGTCTTCACTCTATAAACCATTTAAGCTTAATGTATTTGAAGAGTTAGAGATTTTAAAGAGTGGAGTGTTATCTTTAAAATCACTAGATAGCTCTAAAGCTGCAGAAGTTTCCAGTTTAATTGATAGCTTTAAAGCAGATATTTCTTTAGAACTTCGGGATTTTGAGAAACAGTGGTTTCAAGAGTTTAAGAATGCTTGGAGACAAGAATTTATACCTTCCCTGAAAGAACAGATAACATGGACTGCATTACATGAAGCAATATTGGAGTATTTAGAAAAAGCAAAGGAAGAAATTTGTTAAACGAAAACTTTTTTTAAGATCATTTTTTCAGCAATTTATCACGTGCCGCGTTTAACTTTTGTGCAAAATATTCCGAACCTCCCTTATCTGGGTGAACTAACTTCATTAAATTTTGATATGCTTTATTGATTTCATTTTGACTTGCCTCGGGATTCAGCCCTAGTATCTTTAATGCTTCATCTTTGGACATGTTATCACCAGTGTAATTTTCAGTACAACTTCTACTGCTATTAAATTCGTTCAAAAATTTACTCAATATAGAGTTCATCATGAAACTTATGTTATTTTTTTTTGTCAGGAAAAGAAAAAATACAACAACGCTAGGCAAGACAAATGTAACTACTATGAATATCAAAAAAAGGAAAAAGATGAATGACATGTATATTTTTTTATCATTTTATGATTAAATAGTAACAATTATAATCGTCATGGTAAATAACATGTTCATCCAGATTGAAGAAACACCAAACCCAAATACGCTAAAATTCCTTCCTGGATTTGAAATTTTAAACGAAGGAGAAACGGCTGATTTTTCAAATGCAGATGAAATAAAAAACTCCAAGTTAGCAGCAAATCTTTTTCAAATAGAATATGTAGTGAGAGTGTTTTTTGGTCATGATTTTATTTCAGTAACAAAATTGGGTGGAATTAATTGGGATACATTAAAAGTAGAAATTTTAACTACAATCATGGATCACTTTACTTCAGGTGGAAAAGCACTAGATAAAGAAGGAGTAAATGATAATAATATACCGGATGAAGAATTTTTTGATAAAAATGATATAGAAATTGTAAATAGAATAAAAGAATTAATGGAAAGTTATATCAAACCTGCAGTTGCTCAAGATGGTGGCGATATCAAATTTCGTGGCTATAAAGACGGGATAGTTTATGTTGAGTTACAAGGAGCCTGCTCTGGATGCCCAAGTGCTGCAATTACCCTCAAGCAAGGAGTGCAGAATATGCTGAGCTACCACATACCAGAGATTGCAGGTATAGAGACCACACTATGACTAATCAAACGGTTAGAGGAACAAAAGATCTCCTGTTTGATGAATGGTACAAGTTTAAATACATTCAGCAAACAGCAAATAGAATCTCAAGTCTATACGGCTTTTTGCCCGCCCAAACTCCAATATTTGAATACACGGAGGTTTTTACAAAAACCTTAGGTGATAGCTCAGATATCATCACTAAAGAGATGTATAGCTTCAATGATAAAGGGGGAAAGAGCATAACTTTACGTCCTGAGTTCACTGCAGCGATTGTCAGGCTACTCATTGAAAAAAAACTGCAAACACCGATAAAATTATTCTCAACAGGGCCTGCATTTCGTTACGAAAGACCGCAAAAGGGAAGACAAAGGCAATTTCATCAGATAAATTTTGAGGTTTTTGGCATAGAAGATCCAAAAGCTGATATTGAATTGATATCACTCGCTCAGCACTTACTAACTGAATTTGGCATCAATAAAAATGTAAAGCTGGAAATCAACTCTTTAGGTGATGGTGAAACAATAACTAAATATAGAGAAGCTTTGATCTTGTACTTTACAAAGTATCAAAATGATCTATCAGAAGATAGCAAAAATAGGTTGATCAAAAGTCCACTCAGAATACTGGATTCCAAGGATGAGAAAGATAAATCAATAATTTCTGATGCGCCTAAAATCAGCAATTATTATACGAAAGAGTCCTCAGATTTCTTTGAACAAATACTAAATGGATTAACAATTCTTGATATACCTTATACCGTAAACAATAAACTAGTTCGAGGCTTGGATTATTATTGCCACACAGTGTTTGAGTTTGTTACAGAGGATTTAGGTGCACAAGGGGCAGTTTTTGCCGGCGGAAGATACGATAATTTAGTATCTTCAGTAGGTGGAAAACACACTCCAGCAATAGGATTTGCAGGGGGGATTGAGCGCATAATGGAGTTAATCAATTATTCTCCGAAAGAAGAGCGACCTATTTACCTAATTCCGATCGGCAGAGAGGCTGAAGAATATGCTCTAACACTTGCGAATGAATTGCGCAGAAATAGTTTATATGTAAGTTACGAACACAGTGGGACAGTTAAAAATCGCATGAAGAAAGCAAGTCAAGCAAATGCTAAAATTGCATTGATCTTTGGCAATGATGAGTTAAACAACAATACTGTTAAAGTAAAAAATATGGATACAGGTGAAGAAAAAATAATCGCTCACGATAACATAATGGAAAATATCTAGTTAGGGGCAATGCAAATGTTTTTTTCAGTCAGCTATAGAAGAAAATTCGTCTGCGTAAGAATTTTTCATAGCATTCAATGTATCATAATCTGTAAAATCTAATTTTACCGGTGTAATAGTAATAAATCCTTCTTTTATTTTATTTACACTACCACTGCCTGAGTGCTCTCGAGACCAATTTAAGCTAAAAGAGCCATTCGAATTTTCAGTAAAAGTTAAATCCCCATCAATGTTATATTCACCTTGTTCAGCAAATTCTACTCCTTTTACTTTTTCCGTAGCAGGAAAATTTACACTCATCACTATGTTTTTAGGCCAACCAACCTTAACTAGCTTGGCAATAACCTTTGGTGCAAAAACCTTTGTATTGTGCCAGTCTATTTTATTATGATAAACTTGGCTTAGCGCAATAGAAGGTATAGACCTTGCAGCACCTTCCATTACAGCACCAATTGTTCCTGAATAACAAATATCGTCCCCGACATTTGATCCAATATTTACTCCGGACAATATTAAGTCTGGTTTTTTATTCATAACTTTATTTAGCGCAATAATGACACAATCTGCAGGAGTACCAGACACACTAAATTCCCTTTCACTATGTTGGTTTATTCCAATAGATTGTTTCACTGGATAATCAAGAGATCTTGCAGCCCCGCTTCTATCAGTATCTGGTGCCACTATCCATATTTCTGACGCAAAATTCCGTGCAATCTCTTTGAGTAATTTTATTCCTTCACTTCCAAAGCCATCATCATTTGTTATCAATATTATCATATACAATACTCAGCTATACAGTTCCAAATTATGTAAATCACTGGCTGTAAATAAACTCATGAGGCTTTAGGTTTCTTTGCATAACTGTGAACTGTAACAAAGAACCTGCTGTAAATCAATAGATTTCTTGCACAGGCCATAACTGTCATTACAATAGAAACGAAAAAACTTGCTTGACAAACTCCGCCAGCCCCCTTATCACAAACACCGAAGCTATTTATTTATCTTCTCTGTACAGATTAAATGACAAAAAAACTCACGTGTCTGGCGTCTCATGTTTAATTTTTTGCACTATGCGCACCTTATGTCTTTATCAAACTTCTACCTACATAAGCTGAAACGCGCTTATAAAGCGTTTAAAACATAAAAAAACGCCAACTTAAAAAATGGATAGTGAATAACTAGCTACCCTAGGGTTTCTTTTGCCTTTTTTTCTGTTTAGTAAATTTCTTAAATATTTATAGCTAAACGACAACCGTCATCCCGCTGCTTGTTAGCGGGATCTAGGGATACCGCGAATGAATCGCGGTATGACGTAGGACTGCTGTCATTCCAGTCTGGAATCCAAAAAAAAGGATGATGTCATCCCAGTGCCCTGACTACTTGGATCCAGTTTTCTTTACAAATTCACAAAAAGTGCTTCATTCTATAACGCAAAACCCATACTCACCAAACCCAATGCATTACTTGCAATTAAGTTTCCTGGATCCAAGTAGTCAAGCTACTCGGATGACACCCTTTTGGATGGAGACCAGTGTCAGCTACTTTCATGACACCATTCTTTTTTCTGGATCCAAGTAGTCAGGGCACTAGGATGACAAGAGAAAGAGGCTACTGGGATGACAGCTACCCTGACAATCGTCATCCCACTACGTGTTAGCGGGATCTAGAGATACCACGGCGGTATGACGGTTCGCAGCGGTATAGTAACTCGTCATCCCGCTGCTTGTTAGCGGGATCTCTTGTTAGCGGATGAGATACCGCGAATGAATCGCGGTATGACGTGTTGAAACAATCCGATAAGGTAAGCCTCGTCATCCCGCTACGTGTTAGCGGGATCTAGAGATACCGCGGCGGTATGACGTGTTGCTTGGGTCAGCTATAGTATTTCTTAAAATTAATAATAAATTTCTTGGCTAGCAAGAAGCTGTAAATTTTTTTGCGAGACCTAAGCCGCTTTTGATATAGCTAAAGGTTTACTGATGATTTGTCTCATTCCACTACCTGCTGACTTACTTTCTGCTTAGCATATCCATCAAATCAGATTCTTTGAGTTTACTATGGTCAACTTTACTGAACTTACTTACCATAGAGCTCATTTGATTATACTGCTTAATTAGAAGATTAATGTCAGTTACAGTTGTTCCGGACCCCTTAGAAATTCTAAGTCTTCTTTTGCCATTTAAAATATCTGGATTTTGCCTTTCTTTTTCAGTCATTGAGTTTATGATGGCTATATATTTTTTCACTTTATTGTCATCTGGCACACTGCTACTTAGCTTTTTTGTAAATGAACTAGGAATGAATTTCATTATGTTGCTAATGCCATCCATTTTACTCAGAGTTTTTAACATTCCCACTAGGTCGTTTAGGTCGAATTTACCTTTTTTCACTTTCTTTTGTAACTTATCAATTTCTCCCTGACCAACAATCTCAGCAGCTTTTTCAACCAATGATACAACATCACCCATGCTAAGTATCCTTTTTGCAATTCTATCGGGATAAAAATCATCGAGGTCACTTAATTTTTCACCACAAGCAATAAATTTAATTGGACAATCGGCGATCATTTTCATAGAAAGAGCAGCACCACCACGTGCATCACCATCAACACGGGTGAGAATAATGCCGGTTACACCTATTACCTCATTGAATGATTTGGCAATGTTGACCGCATCCTGGCCTATCATTGCGTCGGCTACTAAAATAACTTCTGCAGGTGAAGCTATTTCCTTTACGTCTTTCAACTCATTCATCATATTATTGTCAATATGAAGCCTGCCTGCAGTGTCTAGTATTAATACATCATAATTATCGTTCTTTGCTATTGCTATTGCCCTTTTTGTAATTGTAATGGGCTTCTCATCTATTACTACAGGTAAAGTTTGCACATCTATTTGTTTACCTAGCACTTCAAGTTGTTTCTGGGCAGCAGGCCTATAAATGTCTAAAGAGGCAAGCATCACTTTTTTCTTTTGCTTTTTTAGTTTTAAAGCAAGCTTTCCTGAGGTAGTTGTTTTACCTGCACCTTGTAAGCCCACCATCATAATCACAGCAGGGGGTTTAACTGCTAGATTTAAGTCACTTTTCTCTGATCCGAGAACTGCAACTAAATTATCCTGTACAATTTTAATTATCATTTGTGCTGGAGAAACACTTTTTATGACTTTTTCCCCAATCACTTTATCTTTAATGTCGTTGATGAATTTTTTTGCAACTTCAAGTGAAACGTCAGCTTCAATTAAGGCTATGCGTATTTCACGCATGGCAAGATTAAAATCACCTTCAGAAATGACTGACTTTCCTCTCAGTTTACTAAATACAGAATTTAAACTTTCAGTTAACGATTTAAACATAATAGCATTAGCAGAATACTCATTAAAAAGAGAGAAGAAGCTGAAACAAAACTCACTGAGTTATAACTCAGCACTTCTTTAAGTTTAGTAATATTATTAAAGTATAAACCAACAAGTGGATTAGTCAAGTTTTGCACTACGCTGGCAAACATTTCTCTAGTTTTAGAGACTAACTGATTGAACAGCAAGATAATATAGGGTATGAAAGCTCTAAAAATCCAATCAACATCCATTTTAAAATTTACTCTCGGGTAAAATAACTTGCGTAAAGGAATAAACAATAAAGTGGTACATAGTAATAAATTAAATTGCGACCAAATATTTTTTGTGTTGTACGCAAGATTAAAAATTGAAGGCTTATTGTAAATAGGTAAGTAAGGATTGCCAGCAATTACGCATATAAATGCTAAAATAATCATAGCCATTTTGCCTCCTCTCTCTGCTAAAGGTTTTGACTTACTTTTTGCAATAAATAAGTAATAAAGAAACTTTAGCCCCACGCTTAAATGAAGCAGCAAATTTAGAAGCTTATATAAATTTTTATACCCTTTTAAGGCAACAGTGTTCATTTCAATTTCAGCTGTGATATATGATTTACTGATAAATCCAACGGTTCCAGGAAATGCAGCCATTGTAAGTATTGCGATTATAGCACACATGCCTTCCACTGACATCAGTTTACCCACTCCATTAAAACTAATTGTTTTTGTTTGTGAAATAATCGAATTACTGACCACAAACAATAATGATTGATAAACAAGAGAGAAGATTATATGCAGTATCAAAATTGGTATTGCTTTTTCCGAAGGACTGAGCAAACTTCCTGCAATAATCAGCAAGCCCATTTGTCCTACAACGTTATAGCATAAAAATCTGCGAATATTTTGCTCAAGAGAAGCAAATATAATGCTGTAAATTGCAGTGATGGCGCCTACAAGCGCTAATATTTCAGTACAATCTTGCCATAGGTTATAAGTGTGTAAAAGCATCACTAAAAAAGAGACTTTAGTGGTAAATAAAGAGAGATATGTGGTGCCATGTAGCGATGCAGCAGGATATGCATCAACAACCCAAAATGAAAAAGGAAAACAAGCGCAGTTTATCAATAAACCCAAAATTATCAGGTTAGTGCTTTGAAGTGCCAATCCTGCTATTAATATAACTCCAACGAAAAAGTGTACACAAGCGTACCTTATTGCAGGTCCACCATCTCTACAGCTAGCTGCGATAATAAAAAATGCACTGATGGTCATTAATTCACAGAATATTATAACCAATATCATATGTTCAGATAAAACTGCATAAAGTGAACTAATAGTGTAAGCAGCAAAAGATAGCATCTTTGAAAAAGTCAAATTTTGTGCTGGTAGAACAGCTAAAAATGCAACTGATAAAAAAGATATTAGTATGGTACGAAAAGATAAATCAAAATCTAGAATTGGGAGAGACCAATTTACTGCAATGCTCAAATTTTCAGGTAATTTTAGGACTATAACTATTAATACAGTCAGTAGAAGTAACAGTGACGATTTATAAAGTTGCACAATAATTAAAACCAATATGGTTTATGCTATCTCAATATATGAATAAAATCAATTTGCATATTAACCACTAATTAAACTAATTATCATATAATTATATCAGAGTTTAGAGGGTTATAGAGAAACCGGTCAGATTAGGTTTTTAATCTAATCTGACCGATAGCTTTAATAGTGAGGTAAGCTTTTAATATAGCACTCCTAATTCATAACGCTACACTCGTGCATAATTTATTTTTAATTTGTGCACGAGCGTTAGTAAATTATTTACTTTTTGAAATAAAATTTGGCATCACTTTAATATTGAGATTTAGTAAACCTCAGTAGGTCTGCCAGTTGGGCCCATAAGAATTATTTGCTCGCCTTCTCTTAAGTGTCTGCATAAATTAGTGGAGCCGCCGATTTCCAGCACAATAGTGGAAATAATTCCTTTTTTTTTGTCTACTTCAGTGCCGGTTACGGCTATACCTTCCATAGCAAGGTTTGTATTATTGGCTTTTCTGCCATTGGTTTCAAAATTTTGCAATCTAAAGAATTGCCCAGGCTTAAAATTCTTTGCCGCAAGTGGTGCTTTGATCACTATTTCCACAACTTTGTCCGTTAAATATTGAACTTTTATAACCTTTGCAGTGAATTGCTCTTTGATTCTATTAAATAATTCTTTATTAGCCAGGTCTTCAACACTTGACCACGCATTTTTTTTCTGGCCCACAACATCACACACTGGAATGACAGAAACGAAGCTATTAACTCCACTCAAAAGCTGAGAAATAATAGGGTAGCCGTTTTTAGCACTTGCCATAGCTTTCACGACGCTGCCACTATACGAAGGGTGAAGATCACCAAAAAAGCTGATTGTTTTATTGCCTTGCTTATACACTAATATTCTATCTTTATTTGGCATTTTAGGAGAAAATATTGGGCCTATTTCTTTTCCTGATGAATTCAAATGAGTAAAATACCCATTACTTAATTTAAAATGCTTTTTATCTTCTGTTGCAATAACTGTATTTGGCTCAGTACCTGCTGCTATAAAAATAGAACGTGCTTTTATACGTTTGATTTCGCCGGATTTTGTGTCTATCAGTTTTATTAATTCAGCATGGTTATATTTATCCGTCACAACTTCAACTGGCTCTAAGTTTTCAATAAAGTAAATCCCTTCTGATAATGCGTTTTGCACCTCTTCGCTATTTAATCGATAACTTGGTGAATCTTTTAGCTCTTTTCTATATATAACTTTCACTCCCCCGAGGCTCTGCATTAACTCTAATATTTTTATTTCTCTACTCTCTTTTTTTGCTAACTTTTGCTTTTCTCGGATCAATTGTGCGTGCGATATAAACTCATTCGCAATTTCGCGTTCTTCTTCTGTCCAATCTTTTTCAACACAGTCCTTTCCATACTTATCAACTAATATCTCATAACGAAGAAGAAATTTTTCTACTTGAATTGGATAATACGCTAAAGCTTCAGTGGCAGTGTCAATCGCAGTAAGCCCCGCCCCTATGACAACTATCGGCATACGAACTTGCAGATTTGCTATAGAATCAAATTTAAGAGCGCCAGTCAGTTGTAACGACATCAGAAAATCAGATGCCATACGCACTCCACGAGCTAGTATGTTTTTTATTTTGATCATTCGTGGCTTACCAGAGCCAAGTGCTAGGGCGATGTGATCAAAACCCAAGTTGAACGCATCATCAACATTAATCGTGCCACCAAAACGAATGCCTCCATAAAGTGCGAAATGCTCACGTCTTTCCAGCAGTAATCTAATAATCTTTAAGTAATTCTTATCCCACCGAGAAG
>NZ_JAPQLG010000216.1:0-2665 GCF_028982005.1 Wolbachia endosymbiont of Drosophila bocki
CACCAGCTTGCAAATGATTGTCCTTTCCTTCATTTCCCTCCTATTACGAAGATTTTAAACAGGTTCTAAGACAACTACCTTTAGCTCATCAGCTCAGTTATAAGCAAAATTTCTGGATTCCAGACTGGAATGACATCATCTGTTGTGCAATTTACCTTCAAAAATGAATGTTCGTACAGCTATGGATTCATTCGCGGTATAGATTCCGCTAACGAGTAGCTGAATGACGGTTTTTCAAATTGTAGGGCCACTTTAGCTATAGAACTCAATTACATAAGCAAACCTTACTTATTTTACTATCCCTGTTTACTTCCTGTAAAAAATATGTTACTAATGTATTGTATTTTGTAGTAGAATGGAGGAAATTTTGGCAGTTCCAAAAAGAAAAAAGTCAAAGTCAAGGCGTAATATGCATCGTTCTCATCATGCTATTGAGCCTAAGAATGTTGTGGTATGTTCAACAACTGGGGAATTCATGTTGCCTCATAACGTAGCAGTTGATGGCAGTTACAAAGGAAAACGGGTTTTCATCAAGCAACAGGCGGAGTGACTATTATGATATGTTACCTACGGTCAATAATAATATAGTTATTGCACTTGACGCTATGGGGGGCGATTTTGCGCCTCTTTCCGTAATTCAGGGTGCTGGTTTTTTTTTAGACAACCTTGTTGACCCAGGCATTAAAGTTTTTTTTCATATTTATGGAGATAAGGAAGAAGTATCTCCTTTGCTTTTGAAATATAAAAAAGTAAGTAACAATTCTGAATTTACTCATTGTTCTGACAATGTCCTTGCAAATGATAAGCCATCTTTTGCGCTGAGACATCGTAAAGACTCAAGTATGAAAGCTGCCATTGAGGCAGTAAAAAAAGGTAAAGCTTTCGGAGTGGTGTCTTCAGGCAACACCGGAGCATTGATGGCAATTTCCAGATTTATTTTAGGAACATTACCAAACATTTATCGTCCTGCTATTGCCTCTATCTGTCCAACTAAGACAAAAAGCTTCGCTTTGCTTGACCTTGGTGCAAATGTTGATTGTAATGCCGACTCATTATTTCAATTTGCGTTAATGGGTAGTATATTTGCAAAAATAGCATTAAAAATTGACAATCCTGAAGTTGCTTTGCTAAATATCGGCACAGAAGAAGTTAAAGGTAATGACTCAGTGCGCGGCGCTTTTGAGTTGCTTAAAAACGCTCCAGGCATTAATTTCAAAGGATATACAGAGGCAAGTGAATTTTTAGAGGGTAATATAGATGTGATTGTTGCTGATGGTTTTGTTGGCAATGTAATGCTCAAAACGGCTGAGGCAACCGCTAGTACCTTTATCAATCTAATAAAGCAGGAAGTATTCAATTCGTGGATAGCGAAAATGCTTGTTGGTATATTGTTAAAATCCAAACTAAATAAAGCTTTAACGCGTTTTAATCCCAAAATTAGAAGTGGAGCTATGTTTTTAGGGCTGAATGGTATCATCATTAAAAGTCATGGAAATTCTGATGCTATTTCTTTTGCCCATGCCATAAAATTTGCAGTAAATGCAATTAGTGAAAATTTAAATCAAAAGATAATTAACGGGGTAAGTCATATTGAATAAAAGTTTCATATTAAGCACTGGATCTTACCTACCAAGAAAAATGTTGAGTAACAACGAAATTGCATCGATAGTTGAGACGAGCGATGAATGGATAAGGCAGAGAACAGGAATAGTTCAAAGGCATATAGCAGATGAAGGAGAACTAACGTCAGATCTAGCTGTAAATGCAGCAAAAAGTGCTATAGAAAAAGCTAAAATTTCAGTAGATGAAATTGACTTGATTATAGTTGCTACAACAACTCCTGATAAAACTTTTCCTAGCTGTGCAACGATTGTACAAAGTAAGTTAAAATGTAAAAACGCATTTGCTTTTGATGTACAAGCAGCATGCTCTGGTTTTATATATGCAGTTACAGTTGCTGATTCGCTCATAAAATCTAACAATAGAATTAAATATGCATTGGTTATAGGTGCTGAAATAATGTCTAGGATTGTTGATTGGGAAAATAGGTCAACTTGTGTACTCTTTGGTGATGGTGCTGGTGCAGTAATAATGAAATCAGCATGTCATTTTAACGTCATTCCAACAAATGATGCTGATACTTGGGTGGCAGAGAAGGGGGTTACAAAAGGTATAATTTCAACTAGCCTATATTCTGATGGCAATGTGGACATACTATGTACGAACGGAGGGATATCCTCAACTGGTGATTCTGGAAAAATATGCATGAATGGAAGAGAAGTGTTTAAACATGCAGTGGATAAGTTAACAGCCTCAGTAGAGGAAACTCTGAAATGCAATAATTTGAAAATCACTGATATTGACTGGTTAATTCCCCATCAAGCAAACATTCGTATTATTGAAGCAGTAGTAAAGAAATTAGATTTTCCTATAGAGAAAGTGATTAATACCGTTGATAAGCATGCAAACACCTCAGCGGCATCAATTCCACTGGCCTTAGACTATGCAATACAAGAATCAAAAATAAAATCAGGAAATCTGGTACTGCTGATTTCAATAGGTGCAGGCCTGACCTGGGGTTCCGTGTTGCTGCACTATTAGAACCTGTTAAGGATCTCGAAAATATGAGGTAAAATAAGCATAGTTAAGAAAGAGGTATATCTAT
>NZ_JAPQLG010000217.1:0-870 GCF_028982005.1 Wolbachia endosymbiont of Drosophila bocki
AATTTATTGTACGTTACCTACTATCCGAAGAGCGATGCAACAAAGCCATTCCAGTGTCAAGCACTGGAATAACATCATCTGTTGTGCAATTTACCTTTAAAAATGAATGTTCGTACAGTTATGTGCTTGGCACTGAAATGGCACCATTTTTTATCTGTTGAAAATGTAAACCGAAAAATAGCGTGGCACTTTGTGCCACGCTTAGTACTGTAAGCTTAATCCAGTAATTAAATTAAGCGAGGTAAAATAAAAGATAACGACACTGTATGATGTTCGTTCTTTTATGTCAAGCACTTTTTTGAATTTTTTTGGTGATAATTTTTATCCAGTTATTTTATTATTGTAGTATAATTTCAATGCCAGATACTATCATTATGATCACTATCTAAATTTAAATCGTAATTATCATCAAATTTATATATCCCCTCCATCTCTTCTCTATGCAATTCATGTGAATCACCTAAAGCTTTTTGATTAGAAACGTCAACACAATACTGTAACAGTGCTCTTAATGCTCCAGCACTATCTTGATCTAAATTAAAATTGCTAAAATCAAATTTCTGCATATTCTCCACATGTCCTTCTCTACATAACCTACATATCTTAGCAAAAGCCCTTTCACTTTCTCGACTCCAAGCATTAAGAAAGTAAGGATCTACTACTTTGCTAAATTGTTTCTCTATCTCTTCAAGAGAGCTCTCTGGATTAAGTTCTAATATTACTTTGAAAATCCCACTGCCATGGAATCTATAAAATTGACTAGATAAGCTATCTTTTACAAAATTAACTGCATTATCTATTGTAAGAACCTGTTTAAAATCTTCGTAATAGGAGAGAAATGAAGGAAAGGACAATCATTTGCAAGCTGGT
>NZ_JAPQLG010000218.1:0-2582 GCF_028982005.1 Wolbachia endosymbiont of Drosophila bocki
AGATATACCTCTTTCTTAACTATGCTTATTTTACCTCATATTTTCGAGATCCTTAACAGGTTCTAAGAGGTCACATATTACATGGCCCTCCTGGAAATGGTAGAACACTTATCGCTCGTGCAATTGCAGGTGAATCAAATACGAATTTCATAAGCATCTCAGGTCCTGAAATTATTGGAGTATATATTGGTCATGGTGCACATGCTGTACGCGAGCTTTTTAAAATAGCAAAAAAATATTCTCCTTGTATAGTCTTTATAGATGAAATAGATGCAGTTGCTCAAAAAAGAAGTACCGCTAATAACTCAGCTTACCATTGTCGAGAGAGTTTAACACAGTTGTTAACTGAAATAGATGGATTTAAGAGCAGAAAAGATATAATAGTAATTGGTGCAACTAACCTTATCGGTGGTATAGATCCAGCACTTATTAGACCTGGACGTTTAGGTCAGAAGGTTTATGTCCCTAATCCAAACATAGAGGTGAGACAAAGGATATTGGAACTTTATATGCGAGGTACAAAAACTGATGAAAAGCTAAACCTCCAAGACATTGCAGACAAGACTGAAGGCTATTCTGGGGCTGAATTAGAGCAATTAGTGAATGAAGCAAAAACTAGCGCTGGTGCGCAAAGACGGCTTATAGTGAGTGAGGAAGATTTCAGTTACGCGCTTCACAGGTTAAGTCCAGAACAAGAAAGAGATAGAATAAGGTTAGTTTCAAACGTGAAGACACAGACAGAAGTATCTTGTTCTATTTAGAGTATAAAACTATCATAAATTTTTCTGTTATTTCCAAATAAATTGCTATTAATTTAACAACATACATTACTAAAAGCTTAAATAATCCAGCCATTTCCAGCAACAAAAAACAGCAAGCGTGAGAAGATTTTTTTTTGGAATGAGTTGGTCATGATGTTTGTAAAACTTAATTTGTACACTTTACTTACCCCCAGTAATTCTGATATAGTTACTTTAGTTAAAGTCTATAAAAGTTTACAAATGGCAACCTTAAGTGTAAGAGAAGCTTTATGCACAGCAATTAGAGAAGAAATGCAAAACGACTCTGATGTGCTTATCATGGGTGAAGAAGTTGCAGAGTATGATGGTGCTTATAAAGTAACGAAAGGATTACTGAAAGAGTTTGGAGAAAACAGAGTAGTTGATACGCCTATTACCGAACATGGGTTTGCTGGCCTTGCTGTTGGAGCGGCATTTGCTGGATTAAAGCCAATAGTCGAGTTCATGACTTTTAATTTTTCTATGCAAGCTATTGACCAAATTGTGAATTCCGCAGCAAAAACAAATTATATGTCAGGCGGACAACTTGGATGCCCTATAGTATTTCGTGGACCAAATGGCGCTGCAGCAAGAGTTGCTGCACAACATTCTCAATGCTTTGCAGCTTGGTATTCGCATATACCGGGGTTAAAAGTAATAGCACCCTATTTTGCCTCAGATTGCAGAGGTCTGCTTAAAGCTGCAATTCGTGACCCTAATCCGGTAATATTTCTAGAAAACGAAATAGCTTATGGACATGAGCATGAAGTTTCTGACTCTGAGCTATCAAACAAAGATTATCTACTTGAGATAGGCAAAGCTGCTGTTATACGGGAAGGAAAGGATGTAACTATCACTGCTTTTTCATTAAAATTAATGGATGCCTTAAATGCAGCAGATTTACTTTCGAGTGAAGGTATAGAAGCTGAAGTTATTGACCTCAGAACCTTAAGACCACTTGACACTCAAACTGTTATTAACTCTATTCAGAAGACTAATAGGTTAGTTAGTGTAGAAGAAGGATGGCCATTTGCAGGAATAGGAGCAGAGCTGTCAGCCGTTGTTATGGAACAAGGATTTGACTACCTTGATGCTCCAGTTGTACGTGTAACTGGCAAGGACATCCCCTTACCTTACGCTGCAAATCTAGAAAAAAAAGCATTACCGCAAGTGGAAGATATAGTTGAAGCCGTGCATCAGGTCTGTTTTAGAAAAAAATAGTTCTTTTTTGTGTCTCCTGTTCCGCATTGGTCCATCAAAGAAGTATTTCCAGTGCCGCCTATACCACCCATTACTTTTATGACGATAGTTTTAGCACCGAAAAATACAGCACAAAATATACCGAGTGCAAAAAGAGCTGGCCATGGCATTCTACCAAATATCGCAAGCAAAGCTGCACCTATTATCACTACGGTCATAAGTGGTCCGCCTATTCCCCAAACGTAGCCAATAATGTTACATATTACTTGAGCAGTTGTATCAGTATTAGTGTCAGCGGCAGCACTCCCAACATGAGAAAAAGAAATAAATAATACTATAAAAAGAATATTAAAAACTTTCCTAGGGTTCATCTCTATACCTTAAATTTAGATATTGCAATTATACCTAAAATACTATAATTTTTAGTAAAACTAGCATAAAGATTGAATAACAAACGGTGCCACAAAAGTAGTTGATACACAACTGCACAAATATTGTAATATAGACATAGTAAACGATATTATTCCAGTGCTTGACGCTGGAATGGCTTTGTTGCATCGCTACTTATGAAAGGCTAACTATAGTTAGAATTATAAGCAACCT
>NZ_JAPQLG010000219.1:0-1696 GCF_028982005.1 Wolbachia endosymbiont of Drosophila bocki
TAGATATACCTCTTTCTTAACTATGCTTATTTTACCTCATATTTTCGAGATCCTTAACAGGTTCTCAGAACAAATAAATTCTAAATTGTTACAAACATAAATTTTAGCTATCATCATTTATATTACTGTAACGGACAAATATGCCAGGTATAGTCACGAGATTCGCTCCATCACCAACAGGATTTTTGCACACTGGAGGAGCTCGTACTGCTTTATTCAATTGGCTCTATGCAAAGCATCATGGTGGCAGGTTTTTGCTAAGAATTGAGGACACCGACAGAAAACGTTCAACGAAAGAAGCAATTGATGCAATTATAGAAGGGCTAAGATGGCTCGGTGTGAGCTATGATGGGGAAATAGTATATCAGTCAAAAAGAATAGAGCGGCATAAAGAAGTAGCAAACCTTTTAGTTGAGAAGGGTAGGGCGTATCACTGTTATTGCCCTGAGGATGAAGTTGCAGAAAAGAAAATAAAAGCAAGAGAAGAGGGCAAGATATACAAGCATAAATGTACTACAAAACCTCCTTCTTGTCATCCAAGTAGCCGACACTGGGATCCAGAAGAAAATATGTGGTCACGCGCTGGAATGACATCCGGTGTGAGGTCAGTTATCCGTTTCAAAGTGCCAGACTCACAAGAGATCGTCATTGATGATAAAATATACGGCCAAATCAAAGTAAATAGCAACCAGCTTGATGATATAGTGATCTTACGCTCTGACAACACTCCAACATATATTCTTGCCGTAGTAGTTGACGATCATGATGCTGGAATAACTGATATAATACGTGGCTCTGACCATCTCACTAATACCTTTAAACATCTGCTAATATACCAGGCTCTTGATTTTGACATTCCACGCTTTGCACATGTGCCGCTTATCCATGGGGAAGATGGGAATAAGCTATCCAAAAGGCATGGTGCCACAAGCGTTTGCGATTATGAAAAGATGGGAATATTGCCAAAAGCGATGCGTAATTACTTGCTGAGACTTGGCTGGAGTCACGGCAACGATGAGATTATTAGCGATGAGCAAGCAATAGAGTGGTTTAATTTAGAAAGTATTGGTCGTTCACCTGCACGGCTCGATTTCAAAAAACTGGAGCATTTGAATAACCACTATATTAGTAATATGAGCAATGAAGATATTCTGACTCTAATGCTTAGAGAAAATACTCTAACTGACAAAAAAAAGGGCTATTTACTGCGGGGACTGACAGGGTTAAAAAAAAGAGCAAACTACCTGACCGAATTATTGGATTTAGCAAAATTTTATATTCAAGATCCGCCACTTGATTTAAGTGAAGAGGCTGAGCAAATTGTCAAATCTAACCTCGATATAATCAAGTTACTCGCGTCATTTCTGTCAAAGATCGGTGATGAAAATTGGAATAAGGGTTTTTTATCTTCTCAGATCAAGGAATGTGCAAAATTGCACGATATGAAAATAAGCGATGTATACCACTCATTACGCGCCCCTATAACTGGAGTAATGGATGCACCTGGAATCATTGATATCATGGTGATTCTTGGTAAAGATGAGTGTATAAGAAGGTTACAAGCAATTTAAATGAAATAAGAAAATTTCTTGACAAGCTTTGCCAGCCCCTTTACCATCACAGTGGAGCTATTGTATTTGCTTTCGCCAATCTGCAGATTAAAAGGTAAGGATTACTTAATGTACCGGCGTCTTAT
>NZ_JAPQLG010000220.1:0-2872 GCF_028982005.1 Wolbachia endosymbiont of Drosophila bocki
CTGTCTTAAACGCTTTGTAAGCGCGTTTCGGCTTATATAGGTAAAAACCCAGAAATTTTTAAAGACATGCAACGCACGTAGTGCGAAAAATTAAACATGAGACGCCAAATACCCCAAGTTTTTTGTCATTAACCTGCAGAGATTGCAAAGATAAATAAATAGCTTCAGTTTCATGATAAAGGGGCTGGCGGAGTTTGTCAAGTAAGTTTTTTGTCTCTATAGCTACTTGGATGACGAGGAAGAAGCGCTTACATATTTATGGCAACCTCTTACCTCCGCTCAAAAAGTTTTTCAATATCACTGAGTTTCATTTCTATGTAAGTTGGTCTTCCGTGGTTGCATTGCCCGGAATATGGGGTTTTTTCCATTTGTCTAAGCAGCACATTCATTTCTTCTAATCTCATTTTTCTACCCGCTCTAATTGATCCATAACAAGCAATAGTGGCCAATATTTTGTTCACTTTATCTTCTACTGGCAATGTACCTTCTATTTCCGTTAATCTATCGACTATATTAATCAGCATCTCTTTCACATCTATTGCTCCCAAAATTGCAGGGATTTCTTTTACTATCACTTTATTTTCTGGTTTGATCTCAATATCAAAACCCATTTCAAATAACTTATCTTTATAGATTTCAATCATCTCCATTCCGGCTTGATTTTTGATTTCAACCGTTTCAGGAAGAAGTAGTTTTTGTCTTTTTACACTTGATTTTTGTTTTAAGCATTCATATACTAGCCTTTCGTGGGCTGCATGCTGGTCGACTATAATCAATTTGTCTCTTACCTCGGCAATAATGTAAGTATTATAGACCTGACAGCGTGCAAACCCGAGCGGGTGGCTCTCTATCAAATCAACTTGCTCTAACACCTTTTTTTCTAGAACCATAGTCTCCGCTTGTGATGGAAATTTCTGTATGCCGGTATAATCAAACGATTTTGACTGTTCTGATAAGCCTTTTGCTTTTTCATTTGGAGAAGCAAATTCTTTTATTAGTTGATTTTTAAAAGGACTTGGTCTTTTTTCATAAAATTCTTTTTGAACATTAGGTTTATCAAAAGGATCCGGCAATGTTGAATCCATTTTCTGGTCATGCGCTGGAAAAGTGCCTATCCTTCTTGACAATGCTTTAATTAATCCTCTTGTCATTATCTCATATATGAGCTTCTTATTCTGAAACCTTACTTCTGACTTATTTGGATGCACATTTACATCTACTTGATCATAAGGTATCTCTAAATGTAACGCTGCAAAAGGATACCTATCGCTTGGAATAAAATCATGATATGCATACCTAACTGCGCCAATAAGTAAATTATCTTTAATTGGCCTTCCATTAACAAACGTATAGATCTGAGTGGACTTACCACGATTGACAGTCGGCTTACAGATGTGTCCCGTAAGTTTAATGCCGTCTTCTTCTTCATTGATCTCCAAAGAATTGCCCTGAAATTCTTCTTCTACTTCACACAATCTATGAAATAACGAAGTCTGCTTAGCGTATTTTAAGAGCTTTTTATTACCTGAAGTGAGAGTAAACCCCATATGATAGTTAATCATTGCTAGGTTGTTTACAATATCAACAATGCTTTGAGTTTCTGCTCTTTCAGTTTTTAGAAATTTTAGTCTATTTGGAGTGGCAAAAAATAAATCTCGTACTTCAATATGTGTGCCTTGTGATAAAGAGTAAGGAGTTTGCTCCCCTATTTTCTCTCCACCCTCATAACTTATAGACCATGCTTCATCTGCTTCTCTTGCCTTAGACGATAATTTTATCCTGCTTACTGCTGCTATTGAAGGCAGAGCTTCTCCTCTAAAGCCAAGATGCTTGATTTCTATCAACTCATTGTCGCTCAATTTTGAAGTAGCATGGCGCATAAACGCAAGTTCTAAATCGTTTTTTTCTACTCCGTTACCATCATCTGTCACAATAATAAGGTTACGCCCACCACTTTCTATTTTAATCTCTATTCCTAAACTTCCAGCATCTATTGCATTTTCCACTAATTCCTTTACTACACTTGCTGGCCTTTCTATCACCTCCCCCGCTGCTATACGGTTTATGGTTTTTGTGTCTAAAAGGATTATTGCCATAGATTTATTATGAAACTGGTTTCTCTTTTACTTCTTTGGTCTGTTTCTCTCTCCACTTTTTTAACCTACCTGCAATTTCACTGTTGGAAATTGACAATATAGATACGGCAGTAATGGCAGCATTATATGCTCCATTTTCTCCTATAGACATGGTTGCAACTGGAACACCCTTTGGCATTTGAACTATAGAGAGTAGACTGTCCAGCCCATTTAATTGTTTACTATGCACAGGAACGCCGATAACTGGTAAACAAGTTAGTGACGCAACCATACCAGGTAAATGAGCTGCACCTCCTGCACCAGCTATAATAACCTTAAAACCTTCTTCTTGTGCAGATTTAGCAAAATTGAAGAGCCTTTCTGGTGTTCTATGTGCAGATATTATGAATATATCATGTGAAACTTCTAATGCTTTTAACATATCAACAGTATGGACCATAGTGGTGTAATCTGACTCACTTCCCATAATAACAGCAACATCTTTTTTTATTTTTGTCATATTCAACACAATTTTACTTACTAACTAAATAATGTTCCAACTAAAAAGCAACAAATATTTAAATTATATTATAAATATAATATATAGAATTCTCGTTAAAATAGAAATTTTAAAAATTTAAATAAATATTTATATTAAGATATAGAGATATAAACTTCTTATGTAAGATAAATTTATAAAATAATTATTTTTGTATTTCAAGCTTTGTAATCTTAGAACCTGTTTAAAATCTTCGTAATAGGAGAGAAATGAAGGAAAGGACAATCATTTGCAAGCT
>NZ_JAPQLG010000221.1:0-3064 GCF_028982005.1 Wolbachia endosymbiont of Drosophila bocki
AGCTTGCAAATGATTGTCCTTTCCTTCATTTCTCTCCTATTACGAAGATTTTAAACAGGTTCTAAGATTAGCTAAATTCTGCACGTCCATAAAAAACAAACCTTCTTTTTCGTCTTGAACGCTAATAATAGCGTGAGTGTTAAAAGGTAAAGGATCATTTGTATGTCCATGGCCTACCCCTTTCATTGTAAATACAGGAAAGTTAACACTTTTTGCAAACCTTTCTTTTACAACTTCAACAAGGTTATCGTTATAGCAGTTAACGAAATCCCCAAAGATTACTGCATGTACTCCATCAAAGATGTGAGCTTGTTTTAGGTGATCTAAACTGCGCTCTATTGCGTATGGGTAGACTCTTATGTCCTCTAAAAATAGAATTTTACCTTTCGCATTTATTTGCCAAACAGTTCCTATACTGTTTTCAACTAGAGTCATATTACCACCGATGATTTTAGACTTTAATCTGCCATCTTTTAGTCTAATGCCATTATTTATCATCTTTAGCTTGTCAAATCTGATAGAATCCTGCTTGTTAAGAATTAACTCTTTCAGTTTTTTAACAGAGCTTTCAGAAATGGAGTTATTTACTATCATTTCCAACATGGTGCCGTGAAGAGTTTGCCAATTATATTTAGCTTGTAGATAGGTGTGCAAGGCAGTTATATCGCTATAGCCTATGAGGATTTTTTTGTTTTGAGCAATCCTTTCTTTTTTATCATTGGGTAACTTTTCTAGATAGGGAATTAACCGAGAAGCCCCTTCTCCTCCTCTGATACACCAGATTATTTTACTATCACCGGTTAGTGCACTAATCAAATCATTTGCTCTGAATTCATCAGAGTTGGAATAAAATGGATTATCATTACTATATATTTTCTCCGAAATATGGGGATTAAAATCCAAAGCTTCTACATATTCTTTTATAGTAGTCAGATCCAATTCTTTTCCCTTCGAAGAAGGAGCAATAATATCAACTTGGTCGATTGCATGAATACCTGTGTTAGCACATAAAGTGAGAATGAAGTATGAAAGGTAAACAATCATTAAAATATCTTATAAAACTCTTTTTTTAGTATATCATCCAATTCAGAGAGTGGAACTTTCACTCCTAGTTCTTCCATTGACGTGACGCCACAGCCTTGCAACCCACAAGGAATAATACCCTTATAGTGAGAGAGGTCTGGAAAGACGTTAAGCGCTATGCCATGATAAGTTACCCATTTTCTTAAACGGATACCAAAAGCTGCAATTTTTTTTTCTACTCCGTTATGGTTTACCCAAATGCCTATTCTATCTTCTCTAAACTCTCCAAGTATATTAAATTGCTTTAAAACATTTATGATCCACTTACTTAGATCTCTAATATATAGCTTTGTATCGCATTTGTTTCTTTTTTTAAGGTTTAACATTAAATATATAATGCGCTGTCCTGGACCATGATATGTGTGTTTACCACCCCTTCCTGTTTTATATATGGGAAATAGTTTTTCAACAATGTCATCAGCTGTTGCACTGATTCCTGCAGTGTAAAGTGGAGGGTGCTGGAGTAGCCATACCAATTCGTCTGCTGAATTATTGTGAATTTGTTGAATTTTCTCTTCCATAGATTTTACGGCACAGTTATAATCAATAAGCTGATTAGATATTAGCCATTCTGTCATGTTCAATTTCTTTTTTTTTAGTATAGCAGTTCGTTTTTTCCTGTTATTCCAGTGTGTGACACTGGGCGCAGCCTTTCTTATTCCTAATATACTTAATACTAACTTCTGTGCTATTTCTCCTTAACAAACATAGTACATGACAAATGTTTAATTATTTGTCAACACAGGTCCTCTTTACGTATAGGCAACTTTTTTTATTGAAAAATTCAGAAAAATGTTATACAATTACTAGTAGATTTTAGGTAAAATATATGGCAAACTCAAAATTTAGCATAACTTTCAACAACGAAATTTCAGAGTGTCTTGCTGGACTGGCTAAAATAAGAAATAAGTCCATTAAAGAACTAACAGAGAAGCTAATACAAGAAGCAATTGAAAATGAGGAAGATAAAATACTAATTGAGCGTGCTGCTAAACGTAATGTTTCAGGTGTAAAGAAAATTAGAAGTGAGGATGTAGACTGGAATACAATATTATCTTCATAGAAAGCGTTCTTGAGAAAGACCTTCCAGCTCTTCCAAAAACAATAAGATTAAGGATCATAAATGCGATAAATAAGCGCCTTACAGTTGATCCCATTAACCTTGGTGAGCCATTATATTACAGATTTAAAGGACAAAGAAGATTAAGGGTAGGTGATTATCGCGTTATCTATTCCGTAAATATTATAAAATATGAAGTGGTTATCACAGAGATAGGACACAGAAAAGATATTTATAAGTAAGTACATCATATAAATATTAAATATATTTTTACTCCTTCCTGATTCATTTTCTACCTTAGGTGGCTTCGCTCAGCTCAAAAAAAAAGCTCATTCTTTTTGCTACCCCTTATTGTGCCTGCCATTTAACTATTGTGTAGAGATTGCTCTCAAACATAATGTTCGTACGTTAGTATATCCTTCCTGTGACACCAATTGATATAATTCTACCACAAATTCAATTTTTTAGGAGGCATATATGAATCTCAATATTTTTCAAAGAAAAAAAAGCGCAGTATTTACTAAACATTCTGCTTTGCAGCTAATGATGGAGCCGAGTTGGAGTAAGCGTGATTATGTAAGTTTTGCTGAGGAAGGTTACATAAAAAATGTTATTGCCTTTCGCGCAATTAATATGATTGCAAGTGCTGCATCTTCGGTACCTTTTACTCTCTGCCAGCTTACTGAACAGGGAAAATCGCAATTAAAAGCCCATCCATTACTGAAATTACTTTATTCTCCTAATCCAATGACATCAAAATCGGAATTTATTGAGGGGATTGTAACTTATCGGTTAGTTAACGGCAATTCTTATATATTGATGATTGAGTCACAGAATAGTAGAAAACCACCGAAGGAAAGGACAATCATTTGCAAGCTGGTGTTGAGTTTACGTTCGCAATTTTTCCACAATCTTCTACAT
>NZ_JAPQLG010000222.1:0-2074 GCF_028982005.1 Wolbachia endosymbiont of Drosophila bocki
AGATATACCTCTTTCTTAACTATGCTTATTTTACCTCATATTTTCGAGATCCTTAACAGGTTCTTAGACACAGTCATATGGGAAGAAGTAAAGAGTGTATTAAGAGAACCAGATAAGATCACAAATGAGTATCAACGTCTTCTTTTAGGAGATAAGAAATTTGATAAGGATCTTGAAAAACAGGAGAATAAGCTAAAACGAATGATCTCAAATTTAATCGATGGCTACACACAAGAATATATAAGTAAGGAGGAGTTTGAGTCACGGATTAAGACAATGAGGCAACGTTTGAAAGAGATTGAAGCAGAAAAAGAAAAGGTACTTGATCAAAAAAGGCTAAAGCAGGAACTGAGTCTTATTACCGACAGCTTAAAACACTTTTCTTCAAATATTGAGTCACAGCTTGATAAAGTAGATTGGCAGACTAAGCAGAACATTATTAAGATGCTGGTTAAGCAGGTAGAAATCAACCATGATCACTTATATATAATATTCCGAATAAAAGAGCTTGCAAATTCTGATCAAAACTGGCATAATAAAATTATGCAATGTTGTACTAGTTTCCTATTGAACAAAATTGAGAAAAAAGATTGTGCTTAATATACAAGACAACGCTCCGCTCTGTAGAAAATGGATGTTCTTGGCAGTATGTGCTCTTGCTTGCTCTGGGTTACTGTCAATAATTGTTATTTTTCTACGATTGCCTTTTATCTCCTCTCTTGTTCCTTCTGCACAATATATTTTTGATAATGCGCTGGTAATACACGTGAACTTGTCAATTTTAGTGTGGATGTGCTCTATAATATCTCTGCTCTTTATCATAAACCTACAAAATACCAATAGTTGGTTTAACTTTTCATGGGTTCTATCAACCCTTTCGATGCTGCTCATGTTTATATCCGCATTCGTTCCAAACACTGAAGTTATCAAAAGTAACTATATTCCCGTATTACAAAACAAATTATTTTTACTTGGACTCAGTTTATTTATTGCCAGTATATTAGTAAATACAATGCTAGCATACACATCAAAAAAAGAGGTTTCATTTCTCTCTGTTGGGCAAATTGGGCTAGTTATTATACTTGTATCGTCATTTCTTTGCTTTGTTTTAGCATATAATAATATGCCTCCAGGTCTATATCACTCAGATAATAATTTATTTTACGAATATCTCTTTTGGGGAGGCGGACATTTATTGCAGTTTGCTTTTGCTCAAGGAATGTTTTTAGTCTATTTAATAATGCTAAGTTCCAATGATATTAGTTTAGCTTCAAACAATAAAATTACTATTTTACCACTATTTATAAACACGATTTTAGCTGTAGGCGCACCGTTTGTATATTTTGTTTATCCAGTTGATAGTGCCAAGTTAATACAGTTTTTTACTTGGCATATGAGGATTGCTGGAGCAGTTTTGCCGTGCTTTTTGATAATATTAGTGTGCTACAACATCAGAACTTTTATTAATGATAAAAGCAACTATTTATTACATTCATTTTTGTTGTTCACTTATGGAGATGTGCTCGGAGTGTTGACTATTGAAGGTAATGTCACGATTCCCGCTCATTACCATGGTTCTGTAGTTGGGATCACTATAGCTTTTATGAATTTTGTCTACTGGATGTTACCTAAATTAAACTTTAAAGAGATAAAAAGTTCCATGGTAAGATTACAGATTTATGCCTACAGTATAGGGCATTTTCTCCATATCACTGGCCTTGTGTGGCTTGGTGGATATGGTGCTTTAAGGAAGGTTGCAGATCTGCCAAGTATTTCGTCAATGTTAGCACGCACGTGCTTCGTTATAGGTGGCGCTATATCAGTTGTTGGTGGAATGTTGTTCGTAATAATTGTGCTTTTACATCTGTTAAAAGGCAAAGCGCGTACCAACTGACCCATAGAAACAAAAAAAACTTCCTTGACAAATTCCCCCAGCGCCCTTATCATGAAACTGAGGCTATTTATTTATCTTCTCTGTACAGATTAAGTGACAGAAAAACTCAAGTATCTGGCGTCCCATGTTTAATTTTTTGCACTATGTGCACCTTATGTCTTTATAAAATTTCTAGGTTTT
>NZ_JAPQLG010000223.1:0-1325 GCF_028982005.1 Wolbachia endosymbiont of Drosophila bocki
GCTAGCGATGCAACAAAGCCATTCCAGTGTCAAGCACTGGAATGACACCATTTGCTGTGCAGTTTACCTTTAAGAATGAATGTTCGTACAGTTGTGCGCGGTATCTCATCAGCCAACACGTAGCGGAATGACGGTTGTCGGTAAATCTTTTAGCTATAGAAGTTAACTTTGCAGTTAACTTCTACAGCGTTTCAAAGTATAGTTTTGGTAATACAGTAACTAAATATACATGAAAACCATTTTAGCTGTTGAAACAAGCTGCGACGAAACTGCAGTAGCGATTGTAAATAGTGACAAGCAAGTCCTTGCTCACGAAATTCTCTCCCAAGCAGAACACAAAAAACGTGGTGGGGTGATCCCTGAAATAGCTTCACGTGCTCATATGAAGCATTTAAGTGGTCTAATAAAAAGCGCCGTGGAAAAATCTAACCTTAACTTTTGTGACCTCAATGCAATTGCAGCAACATCAGGACCAGGACTCATAGGTGGATTAATAGTTGGTACAATGATGGCTAAAGCAATTGCGCATGTAGCACAAAAACCGTTCATTGCAGTGAATCACTTAGAAGCGCATGCATTGGTTATTAGGTTACTGCATGAGGTAAAATTTCCATTTTTAGTCCTACTAATATCAGGTGGTCACTGTCAATTTTTAATTGCACAGGATGTAGGTAAATACATTAAACTTGGAGAAACGCTCGATGATTCACTAGGAGAAGCATTTGATAAAGTTGCTAAGATGCTGGGTTTAAGCTATCCCGGAGGGCCATTAATTGAAAAGTTAGCTAAAAAAGGCAATGGTGCAAGATTTAAATTGCCAAGGGCAATGATAAAACGTTCTGGATGTAACTTTTCGTTTTCTGGAATTAAAACAGCAGTAAAAAACTTAGTGCAAGAACTTAAAATGAGCGAGCAAGATGTGTGTGATGTATGCGCTTCGTTTCAAGAGTGTATTAGTGACATACTGCTGGACAGGGTTAGCAATGCGATTATTATGGCCGAATCTTTAAATATCAAAATCAATGACTTTGTCATTACCGGCGGAGTTGCAGCAAATAATTTCTTGAGAGAAAAATTAAAACAACACATAAACTTAAACATATTTTTTCCTCCCAACAACCTATGTACAGATAATGCAATAATGGTTGGATGGGCAGGAATTGAAATGTTACAGAAAAGCTATATAGATTCTCTCAATTTTGCACCAAGACCTAAGTGGGAGTTAGAGAGTTATTAAAAGCTCTCAATTCTGAATTATAGCTAAAGTGACTTAGGTTCTCTAATTGCACATAAGTCAACAATAATTTTCACACAAATCAAAACAG
>NZ_JAPQLG010000224.1:0-667 GCF_028982005.1 Wolbachia endosymbiont of Drosophila bocki
AGATATACCTCTTTCTTAACTATGCTTATTTTACCTCATATTTTCGAGATCCTTAACAGGTTCTAACAACTACCGAGGAATCCTCGACTGTTCCATCAACGACAATCCTCGCTTCAAACCTGGCTTTCAATGCTAATTCTTCTGTTCCAGGATCTTTTCCAGATTCTAAACTCACAAGCTCTACAAATAACGCTGGCGCTAATAATTCTTTTCTTATTGCTGGATAAATTTCACATGTCTGTATAGCCGGTATTTCTTCCTTTAACTTAGTACAAATTGCTTGATGTAAATCTTTCCAGAACTTTGTCATATCTTTAAAATATAGTTTAGCTCATGCTTAAAGTATTTCTCAAACACTCTCTCACTCTCATAATCAACAAGGTCTTTTATTATTCTTGAGCCTTCAGGTTTCAGTGGTAGCTTTACTTCTTGTATTGGCAATGCTGCTCTTCCTTCACGTTTAAAAATACCGCTATTTCCTTTTGGCATAACTGCTGCAAATCCTCCTATAAACTCATGCTTTCCTACTTTCGATCCTCTTCTTGTTTTTTGTATTTTGCCAATGTGTGTCCAGAGAAGGTGAGTATGTTCAGTAGAAGTTAAACCTACCGGGATAAAAGTCGGAGTCCCGTAGCTTGGGTAGCAGCATGTAGGGAGACCAAAGTGT
>NZ_JAPQLG010000225.1:0-3272 GCF_028982005.1 Wolbachia endosymbiont of Drosophila bocki
CAGCTTGCAAATGATTGTCCTTTCCTTCATTTCTCTCCTATTACGAAGATTTTAAACAGGTTCTAAGATACAAAGACGTTTTCAGAAATCTTTAAGCTTAATAACATCCTCTCTCTTTGGACTAGTTGAGATTAGATGAATTGGTACACCTATTAATTTTTCTAACCCTTCTATATATTTTATTAAATTGATAGGCAATGTTTCAATCGACCTTTTACCTTGAGTGTTTTCTTTCCAGCCAGGAAACTCTTCATATATTGGCTCTAATTCCCCTTGTATTGAATGCGATGCGGGTAAATAATCATACATTTTTCCGCTATACTTGTAACCAGTGCATATTTTAATTGTATCAAAAGAATTAAGCACATCTAATTTGGTTAATACAATGCTTGAAACTCCAGAGAGTTGTACGGCCTGGCGCACTAAAACTGCATCGAACCATCCGCAACGCCTTCTTCTATTGCTCACTGTTCCAAGTTCCTTACCTATAGTAAACAAGCTATCTCCTACTTCATTTTTCTGCTCAGTAGGAAATGGGCCATTGCCCACTCTTGTTGTATAAGCTTTTACCACACCAATAATGTAAGCATTGGAGGATAACCCTGAGCCTGTTATTGCTTGCGATGCTACAGTATTACTTGAAGTAACAAAAGGGTAAGTTCCGTGGTCGATATCTAAAAATGCGCCTTGGGCACCTTCAAATATTATTTTCTTACCTTCTTTCATCAAGTCATTTAATATCTTCCACACAGGTTTTTTATATGAAAGAATTTTTTCTGAAATCTCTTGAATTTCCTTTAATATTTCTTCTTTTTTAACTACCTGGTAGTTAAGGCCTTTCCTGATAGCATTGTGGTAATTCAAAAGAGTATCCAATCTTTTATTGAGCTCATCTGCGTTTTCTAAGTCACAAAGGCGTATAGCTCTCCTCCCAACTTTATCTTCATAACATGGTCCTATCCCTTTATTTGTTGTACCAATTTTGTGATTTCCATTTAAATCTTCAAATAGCTTTTCCTTGTCCTTATGTACGCTAAGTATTAATGGACAGCTCTCAGATACCATCAAGTTGTTATAGTTTACGTCTACTCCTTTAACTTTCAATGACTCTATTTCTGAGATTAGAGCGTGTGAATCAAGAGCAACGCCATTTCCTATGATAGATATTTTGCCTGGCCTCAAAACAGCAGAGGGCAGTAAATTTAATTTATAAACCTCATCATCTGCTACTATAGTGTGCCCTGCATTATTTCCTCCCTGAAATCTCACAACTACATCTGCATTCTCAGAAAGATAATCTACTATTTTACCCTTGCCTTCGTCACCCCATTGCAGACCAACAATTACAATATTATTCATCATTATTTTCTAGATTAATACATAAATATTAATGCAGTACGCTACAAATGGAAAGAGAAATCTACGCCTTTCCTACACCCCTTAAATAAAGAAATATACTGTCGATTTTCTTAATATATTACCAAATTATTCATCATTATATGATATAACTTACAGCATATTTACAGTAAGGTGTTATTTATGAAAGAGACAAAAGGAAAAAATAATAAGAGTCCAGTAGTTAGATTAAAGGCCACAGCTAAAGAGTTCAATTTTAGTAAATTAAGAGCAGATCAAGATAATAAATTAGCGAATTCCGGTGAAACAATGTTCTTAGATTTTCAAAGGATGAATTTTATTATTAACGGAAAAGAGATAGATAAAAATCTTATTATTGCATTTAAGGAAGGAGCTAAGCACCGCAAAAGCGAACTTTTTAATAGTGATGATATATATAATGACGAAATATTTAACAAAAAAGGAACAAGAGAAATAGATACGGATCATGGCAAAGCTTTTGTTGCTTCAGTACTCGAAGATATTGAGAAAGAGCTTGTAAGTAATGCATTGGGTGAGCTATGGAAAAATCACTGTGAAAATTCCAAAACTGCCAATCATCAAAAAACCGATTCATATAAGAAAGAATTTGAAGAATTTTACAATGCTGGCCAAAGGTATATCCATCTATTACCAACAGAGAAAGATGAAAACAAGGATTACCGTTCCTTTGCAAAAGAAGTTTTCAAAAAAATGTTCAGATACGCTGGGGCAGAAGTTCCAAGTGATGCTATTTTAGAAGAGCTAGTTACCAATTGTAATCAAGCAGGGTATGAGGCTGCTCCATTTATACAAACCCAACTTGCACTTGGACAGTCGTTCATAGTAGAAAATCCTAAAAAAGTAATAAATATTGATTGTGCTAACCAAAATAATGTGAGAATTAGATCTGATATGAGGCTACCAATACTCTCTGTTAAAAATCAAGTTATGCATGGCGATAAGATATGTAATCTGTCTAGTTCATTGGAATTTACAATTGAATCTCACAATGGTGAAGACTTTGTAACATACAGAGATGGTAAATTGTCACTTACTATTCCTAAAGAGTTAAAAAATTATAAAGATAATGGCAAGAGCTTGTTTGACATTATTAAAGAATATTTTCAGAAATTCTGTGCAAAATTAGGATTTAAACCTGAGACAAAAATACAAATAGAGCATGGCTTCGGTGCTCAAAGTAACTATTTAGATGGTACAATATCAACCACAGGATCAGATGCAAATGAAGAATTTATCAATCTTTTAAGCGAAAATCTCAGAGAGAGGTTATTGGGGTCAGGAGTTGCTCTAGAAGATGAAGATGTTGATGATGTTGTTGAAGTCAGAGTATCTACCGTTATAGATTTATTGAGTGATTATGCTAAATTGGAAGATAATAAAGAACACAGAGAGTTATTAATAAGTAAAGTAGCAGATAATTTAGGACTTTCCACTCAAGATAAAACAGCACCAGAAGTATTGATGGAATTAGGCTCTTTACCTTCTTTGGCAAAAGGTCAGGTTAATCATAATCAAGTGCAGTCTGTTGTAAATACTTTTATTAAGTTAATTATTGAAGGGAAAAGCGAAGTATACAAAAAAGGAGGTGCGATTAATGCAATTGATGCAATGCATAAGGAGATAGATAAGGCAATTGTTGAGCAAGAAAAAAAAGCAACCAACAAACAAGATATAGAAAATGATAAATGGACAGATAGAATCAAAAAACAGAATTATTCTGCGGAATCACATGAACATTTACCTTAAAGATATTAGTAGGCTCTTTAAATATTTTAGAGTTCATGGTTACAACGGTTGCTATTTTAGAACCTGTTTAAAATCTTCGTAATAGGAGGGAAATGAAGGAAAGGACAATCATTTGCAAGCTGGCGTTG
>NZ_JAPQLG010000226.1:0-1701 GCF_028982005.1 Wolbachia endosymbiont of Drosophila bocki
TATTGTACGTTACCTACTATCCGAAGAGCGATGCAACAAAGCCATTCCAGTGTCAAGCACTGGAATGACATCGTCTTAACATTGTACCATATTACAATGTTCGTACAGTTATGTGTCACGCTACTTGGATGACAAGAAAAGGTTTCTAGAATGACGGAAACGAAGTCATACATAGAAAATAGGTTAGGTATTTTCAATTTTTGTTGTATACTCAAATGAAAATCTCACTTTTACAGATGGATACAGTGAAGTTTGTTTTATTACTGCCAACAATATTACTCATGCTAGTTGCTGGTGTTTACCTATCGATTAAACTAAAATGGCTACAGGTATTTAGATTACCATACGCCCTTTCGCTACTTGGAGCTAAAAAAGGAGAAAATAAATTTTCCTCTATAGCCGCTCTGTTTACAATTTTAGGGGGAAATTTAGGAGTAGGAAATATTTCAGGAACTGCTGTTGCTCTAAAAACCGGAGGACCGGGCTCTATTTTGTGGATGGCGATAATTATTGTTATCACTTCTGTGATAAAATATGTCACTTGTTATCTAAGTATAAAAACCAGAAAGGAAAAGAACGGACGGTTTATAGGTGGCCCTGTAGCCTACATGGCTGATGCATTTAATTCTAGAAAAGCTACAATTGTGTTTCTGGTTGTTATGATGATGGTTTCAATAACAGTTGGTAACCTTGTTCAGGTAAATTCTCTATCAATACCACTTAACATGATAGATGTGCCTGTAGTCATTGGTGGCATTGTAATGGCCATAATATTTTTTGTTGTTGCAGTTCTCAGCTTAAAAAAGATTAAAATTTTTATATCGGCTATGATACCGATAATGACGGTAAGTTACCTCATACTTTGCGGTATCATATTATTTAAATTTAGTGAAAATATTCTTCCTTCTCTAAAACTAATAACAAGCAGTTTTTTTACAACCAGTAGCTTTAACTCTGGTTTATCTCTAGGTTTGATTCTAGAAATGTTGACTATTATTCAAGTCGGAACTTTGCGAGGTATTTTTGCAACAGATATAGGGCTTGGCCTTGAAGGAATCGTACATTCTTCAATTGTTCCTAAGAAAAATAATAATAAATTTATTATTGAGCAGAGTCTAATTACGATAATATCGCCTTTTATAGTTGCGTTTATAGTGTTTATTACAACAATGGTACTGCTTGTCACAGATTCTTGGGTCACTGATTTAGAGAGCACTAACATGTGCATATTTGCTTTTAGAAAGGCAATGAATTGGCCTTATATTGACTATTTAATTATGGCCATAATGTTTTGTTTTGCTTTTACTACTATTTTTACTTGGTTTTTTTGCTCAAAACAGACAATACGCTATGTGTCTATGGATAATAAATACACTAAAATCTGGATTGTAATTTTTACCATGATCATTCCGCTTGGTGCGATAGGTAAAGTCCGGTTGCTATGGGATGTTGCTGATATCTCGATTGCTGCTTTGTTGTTTATCAACATACTCGCTATACTCAAGCTAACCTCTCAAGATCCAGGAGTGTTTACTATGAGTAGCAGATATTTGAAGTTGCAAAAACAGAGCTATAGCTAAAGCAATTTAGGCTATGCAGCTGTTGTGATATAAGAGTGATTTCCGCCAAGAAGGATGTCATCCCAGTGCCCAGACACTGGGATGGCTTTGTTGCATCGCTACTTATGAAAGGCTAACTATA
>NZ_JAPQLG010000227.1:0-3185 GCF_028982005.1 Wolbachia endosymbiont of Drosophila bocki
GATATACCTCTTTCTTAACTATGCTTATTTTACCTCATATTTTCGAGATCCTTAACAGGTTCTAAGAAAGCAGACTACATCACCAATCTGCACATTTTTTCCTTCTTGAACGGGAATATTTTTTATCACCATTGCTGCTTCAGCACATATGATATTTTCCATTTTCATTGCCTCCACCACAAATAAAGGTTGTCCTATTTCCACCTGATCTCCTACATTTACGTGCAATTTAACTAATAAACCAGATATTGGGGATTTTACAGCATCTGCTGAAATCCCTTCTGTTTCATTATTTAGCATTAACTTACTTAATTCAGCTACATGAGGTTTTAATATACAACACTCAGCTTTCATACCTGCATGTCTTATGAAGTACTTGCTGCCTTGTCTTTCTATTTTAAGTGCTATATTGGTATCGTCATTAATTGTGATATATAGCAATCTATAACTTGATTTCCACTTGCCTATAACGGAGTATTTATTGTGATTATATACCGTTATTAATATATTATCTTGGTATTTTGCATTTACGGAGTACTCATTGTCATTTATATTCACTATGAATAAATCTCTTGCACGGTCACCTGCCATCCGAGTAGCTGATACTGGTGCCCCTTCTTTTTTACTAGATTCCAGTGTCACGCACTGGAATGACACCTGAGATGTTTCATTCACTGCTTTATGATGGTACCTTTCTTCACTTTCCAAATGAACATATAACGCAGTGAAAATAAATATTTTAATATACTCCTCTGTAACAAAATCGCCGTGAAACCCACTAGGGTAATGATCTGGAATGAATCTCGTATGGAGCTTTGCTGCGATAAAATTTGGGTGATGGAAGATGGATTCTAGAAATTCTATATTATTTGTTACTCCTTCTATATAGCATTCAGACAATGCTTTTTGCATTCTGCTGATCGCTTCTACTCTATCTTTTCCATATGTTATCACTTTGGCAATCATCGAATCATAGAACATGCTAATTTCTGAACCTGCAGCAACTCCATCATCTATTCTTACATAATCATTTTCACCCGGTTTATCGTAATATTTTATTCTTCCGCTGGAAGGGAAAAATTTCTTCGATGGGTCTTCAGCGCAAATTCTACTTTCTATTGCAGAACCAGTAAGTTTAATATCATCCTGATTGAATCTCAATTTCTCTCCACAGGAAGTTCTGATCATTTCTTCTACTATGTCTATTCCAGTTATAAATTCTGTTACTGGATGCTCAACTTGCAATCTCGTATTTACCTCAAGAAAATAGAAGTTTTGGTCTTTATCTACAACAAACTCAACAGTGCCTGCTGAAAAATAGCCAACTTGCTTTGCCAGAGAAACACATTGAACATACATTTTTTGTCTTACTTCTTCACTAATGAATGGACTTGGCGTTTTTTCTATTATTTTCTGATTATTCCTTTGTATCGAGCATTCTCTTTCTCCAAGACAAACTATATTGCCATATTTATCTGCTATGATTTGTATTTCAATATGTCTTGGCAATTCTATATATTTCTCTATAAAGATACTGCCATCCTTAAAACTTTTCTCTGCTTCATTTGTGGCTGATGTAAATGCTAGTTCAATTTCTTTTTTGGAGTTTACAATTCGCATTCCTTTGCCACCACCGCCTGATGCAGCTTTAAGCATAACCGGAAAGCCAATTTCTTCAGCAACTTGAGCTGCGTGGGCAGCGTCGCTAATCTTACCCATATATCCTGGCACTACATTCACTCCAGCTTTTTTTGCCGCTTCTTTTGCTGTTATTTTGTTGGCTGTAACCTCTATTGTTTCTGCACTGGGACCGATGAAGTCTATATTATGTTTTTGAAGAGCACGTGGAAAATCTGGATTTTCTGCTAAAAAACCATAGCCAGGATGAACTGCCTGCACACCTGTTTCAACTGCTACCTCGCATATTTTTTCAATGTTTAAATAACTGAGGCAAGAAGGCGAAGGGCCGATATATCTTGACTCATCTGCTTGTCTTACATGCACAGAATTTACATCTGCATCCGAATATACGCATACACAAGATATACCCATCCTACGAGCAGTTCTGATAATCCTGCAGGGAATTTCTCCTCTGTTTGCTATTAAAATCTTACTGTACTTCTTTTCCGTCATCTTATCAGTATACTTTCTTGAGTTAAGAAAGTAAATTTCTATATCATTGCCTGCAACTTTTTGTTATATATCAGACAGTCACCCTTGCAGGATCCGTACCACTAAAAGTTTCCTCTAGAGTACTTACGTCATGTAGGTCATGTATCTCACTAAATACTTTGCCTGACAGATACGCAGCCCCACCAGAAACTATCCCAGCCATCGTAGCCAGTGCAAGAGACTGAGAAACTAAAAATAAAAAGTATAAAGACAAACATAAAGCAGCAATACACGCTATAGCTCCTACTATATGTAAGCACAGGCGAAACTTCTGGTTACATATGAAGCTGTCTTGTATACCTGCAGTTTCTCTTATCTTCTTCTTAACTGTTTTACTAACCCAATCAAGAGGAGTCTTTTTAGATTTATCTAACGCACATCTATTGCACAATGCCTCTTGAATATAACTTTTGTAATTCTCCAATTTTTCCGAATCACACCCTGGATTAGTTTTGTCAGACTCCAAATACTTGAATATTCCTTTTACTACATCCAACAATATCCCCATTCTTGCCGCTATATGAAATGGGTTTTCATGATCTTCATTGTACTCTAACAAATGAACATTACTTTTAACACTTTGTTTGAAAATGGACAAAAAAGCATCAACATTCCTTGCCTTTGCAGCCAAATGCAGATAATTGCTTCCTTGTACCGAGGTATATTTGATATCTAAGTCTCCTGACAACAAATAATTAATGACATCAGAATTAGGGCTCGGCCGCTCTAAAGCAATATGAAGAGGAGTTTTTCCATCTTCGTCTTTTGAGTTAATTATTGGGGGTTGCTCGCCTGGGATTCAGAGCTTTTTTCACTGCCTCATAATCGTCTTTTTTAATTGCATTGACCAGATCTTTGAATTTTTGAGTCATAATATATACCTACTATCTAACCAATAATAAATTATACAACACAATTTATTGAAAATAAAGACAATTTTATCTCTCAGAACCTGTTTAAAATCTTCGTAATAGGAGAGAAATGAAGGAAAGGACAATCATTTGCAAGCTGGT